>JADZET010000208.1 GCA_020850375.1 Phycisphaeraceae bacterium
CCGTTGAGCAACGCCTGTGCCGCCCGGCGCTCCGTCACGCGGGCCCAGAACGTCTCCCGCGAAGACGTGTTGCGAACGCGGATCACCTGCCCCTTCTCGCCGTCCTCGAGCGCCACGCCCACCAGCCGGATCGACAGCCCCCCCGCCGTCCCGCGCACCGTCACCTCCTGCCCCCGGCGGACCAGCACCGGCGAGAGCACGTGGCCCTCGGTCAGCACGTCGCCCGGCCGCAGCGCCGTCATGCTCGTCTGCCCGATCACGTCGCGCAGGTCCGTCAGCGGCGTGCCGGAGGAACCCGTCAGGTAGACCTCCCGAATCTCCACGGCCGCGGGGCTGATCACCGCCTGCCGCTCGATCCTCCGCGTCGCGACCACCGCCAGGCAGCGTTTCTCGACGTCGGCCAGCAGGCGCTGCGACTCGACCACCTGGCCATTGACCAGTCGGCGGACCATGATCGGCAGCCGGCCAGGCACGCCCTGGGCCAACGGCTCAAATTCGTACACGTCGCCCATCACCGGCCGGGTCAGGATCTCGGCCTTGGCATTCGTCCATCGGATCCGCAGGCTCTCGACGCCCACCCCCGCCAGTGACGCGATCTGCTGATCAAGCTGCTCCCTCACCGTGCGCGGGGCCGACGCCTCGATCACGTCGGCGGGATTGGCCGCCAGCCCCTCCGCTGTCTCCGCGGTCGGTTGAGTCGTCGGTGCTGACGGCTCGGCCAACGTCACCTCGCACACCGCGTGGCCCGCGAGCGTCAGCAGCCCCCAGTGGACCCCCTGCTTCTCGAGCATTTGCTGAACGGTTGTCAGCTCCAGCTTCAGCGGCCCGGGCGCGGAGGGGCTGATCCACCCCACCGGCGTCGCCGCCATCGCCTGCGCCCGTTCTCCCTCGAGCACGGCCACGTCACCAAGCGTCACGGTCGTCGTCACGGACTGGGCCCGGGCCCGCAGCTCGATCCGGTCCGCACGGGCCGCGCCGGCCCACGCCAGGAGTCCCGCCGCCAGCAGCGCCCAACCGCAGAAAACAACTTGTTTTTCGCTGTTCTTCATGCTCTTACGCCGTCCGCGTGGTCGCTCATCCCTGACAGGTCATCACCGCCGCAGGTTGCTGACGACCTGCAGCGCCTGGTCCGCCGCCTGGATCGACTGGCTGTTCATCTCGAAGGCCCGTTGCGTCTTGATCAGGCTCACCAGCTCGGTGACCGGATCGACGTTCGACGCCTCGAGGAATTTGTGCAACACCGCGCCGAAGACGCCCTCGGTGGGGTTGCCGTCGATCGCTGGGCCCGAACCGTCGGTCGGCAGGTAGAGGTTCCCGCCGATCGGCTGCAGGCCCGCCGTGTTGGTGAACGTCGACATCTCGATCCGTCCGAACTCCGCCCGCTCGGTCGAGCCGGGCTCGATGCCCGAGACCACGCCGTCGCTGCTGACCTCGACCTGCGTCACGCCCTCGGGCACGTTGATCGGCGGCTCGAGGCGGGGGCCGGTGGCGTTGCCCAGCACCAGGTCGCCGTCGCGGTTGCGGAAGAAATTCCCCGCTCGCGTGTAGCCGATGCCCTCGCCCTGGTCCGGCGGGATCGTCACGCGGAAGAAGCCCAGGCCGTTGATCATCATGTCGAACTCGCCGCTCGAGGCCACGGCCGCGCCCTCGGTGAAGTCGTACTGGGTGTTGCTGATCCGCGTGCCCAGGCCGACGTAGATGCCGGCCGGCCTCGTCTCCCCGCTGGCCGTCTCGACGCCCGGCTGGGCGCGGTCCTGATAGAGCAGGTCCTCGAAGTTCACCCGCGAGCCCTTGAAGGCCGTGGTGTTGACGTTCGCCAGGTTGTTGGCGATGACGTCGAGCTCCCGGCCCAGGGCCGAGAGTCCCGTCGCCGCCGAGTGCAGTGCCGTGATGGCCATCGTGTCACCGACCCTTCTTTTTCACACAACTACGCCACCACCCGACCGAGGGTGTTGACCGCCTTGTCCATCAGTGCGTCGTGGTAACGGATCAGGTTCCCATTGGCCTCGATGGCCCGGGTGGTGTCGGTCAGCTTGATCAATTCCCGGATCGCGTCGACCCCGCTGCCCTCGATGTAACCCGCTCTCAGAGCAGGACTTTCAATCCTTCTCCGGCCGTCCTTGCCGTCCTCGAACCGCAGCAGGTTGTCCCCGGCCTTGACCAGCTTGGACGTGTCCCCCGCGGCCACCACGCCCAGCTTCGCCACCACGGCGCCGCCCTGCATGACGTGGCCCTGCCGGTCGATCGCCACGGTCTGGTTCACGTCCAGCTCGATCGGCTGGTCGCTCTCGTCGAGCACCTGCGCCCCGCTGGCCGCCTGGATCAGCTTGCCGTCGGCCGAGAGGCCCAGACGTCCGTCACGACTCAGACGGATGGACGCCGCGTCCGACCCCGCCCCCGCCGGGCGGACGACGAAGAAGGCGTTCTCCTGATCGAGCGCCAGGTCCAGAGGGTTGCTCGTCAGCGTCATCTCGCCGACGCGCATGTCCATCCGCTGCGGCCCCGCAAACACGCCGCCGCCCAGACGATCCAGCAGCCGCTGGCTGACGTCGCCGCCCAAACCCTCCTCCACCGACTCCGGTTCGCGCTGGCGGATCGTCGGGATGTCGGGCTTGAAGCCCGGCGTGGTGACGTTCGCCAGGTTGTTGGTAATGACGTCCTGACGGTACAGATTCGTCAGGACGCCGCTGGCCGAGAGGTACAAGCCGTAGTTCATGGGCTCACCTCCGTGTGAGCCGCCGGCGCCGATGCCGGCAGGGAACGCACGTCCCCGTCGCATCCGTGCTCGGTTGCACCTTCGGGCCGGCCCGCGCGTCCGTGCGCAGGGCCCGCAATGTCCGATCCTCGACCCGCCATCTCCACCGCCCGTTGCAGACGATGCGTCGACGCCGCCAGCGCCGCCAGACGCAGGATCGTCCGGCCTACGTTCGCGTCACCCGCCTCACGGCTGATCCGCAACAGGCTCTGACTCATGACGAATCGCACTCCCTCACCCGCGCAAACCACACGCGCAGGCTGCGCTAACCAACGCAACCCCCGTGCCAGAACAACCTTCATCGTTCAAAAACTTCCGGCCCAGCCCTGACCCGTACGAACTCAGCCGTTGCGCCGGCCTCTGGGGGCCGGACGCTCCCTCGGTCCGTGCGCGCCCCCCCCGCCGATGCGCAAGCCTTGCCGAGACCGCGCAGCTCCTGCGCCGAGCGGTCGTGCGACGTCACGCCACGAGTTGAATCGCCTTCACCCGCCGACCAGGTCGCGGCGAGCCTCGAAGAGCACCCGCAGACGGTCCACGAACTGCGGTCCGCCCCGCGGGCGACCGAGCGCCTCGCACGCCTGGGTCAGCAGCTCCACCTGCCCGAACCAGTCCGCCACCGCGATCTGCTCCCGGACGATCCGGCGCGAGGCGAAGTGCTGATTGTGATAGTTCCCCAGCGGCACGCAGACGCACGCCGCGGTGTAGCCCAGCGCCCCGTAGGCCGAGGCGTTGCAGGTGCCGCCGGACATCAGCTTCCGCTGCCACCTGAAGTCCGCGTTGCACCGGGCCAGGTCCTCGGCCACGCCGCTGAGAACGTACGTCAGCTGCGGGTCGAACGTCGTGGCCTTGTCGCCCACGCGCACGATCGGCCCGCCGCCGATCGGAGAGTCCGCGAAACTGCGCGAGGTCTCGAGCACGATCACCCGCGAATTCTTCGGCAGAATCCCGCTCCGGCACGCCCCGATCGCCCCGACAAACCCCACCTCCTCCGCCCGCGTCAGCAGCACCCGCACGTCCGGACGCTCGGCGGACGGCCGCTTCTTGCGCCACGCATCGAGCACCGCCAGCGCACAGGCCACCCCCGCGAGATTGTCGCACGCCGGCGCGCTCAGCAGCCCCCGGCTCACCCGCGCCGGCCCGACGTCCCACGTCATCACGTCCCCCACCTCCGCGCGGACCGGCCGGGCGAATTGCACCGTCGCGAGCGGGTAGAACTGAGGGCCGGGATGGACCACGTATTTCCGGATCACGCCCCGTCGCGGCCTGGACCCGTCGCGGTGAAGCAGCACCCCCGTCCCCACGAAGAACTCCGGCTCCACGCCTCCCCGGAAGTCCGCCTCGACCTCCCGCCCACTGATCACGTTCTTGACCACGAAGGCCGGGTGATCCATGTGCGCCTCGATCACCACCGGCCCGCCCCTGCCGGCCTCGCGGCCGCGCGGTGTCAATGCGGCCAGGCTGAGCATCATGTTGCCGAAGCGATCCGTCCGAATCCTCACCTGCGGCCGAGCGGCCACCCAGCGTTTCACCCACGCGATCACGCGGTCCTCCTTCCCCGACGCCGTGGGCAGACCCGTCAGCTCAACCAGCCATTTTTCAAGGGTTTTACGCATGCACCACCTTCCCGATATGCTCTTGAAGAACCTTCCCGGCCGAGACCGATGCCCATGCCCGAGCCTCACAATCCCGCCCCCGCCGTCGTCGCCAGCCACCTGAGCGTCCGGCGCGGCGACACGGTCATCCTCGACGACCTGTCCTGCATCATCCCGCGCGGGGCCTGCACCGTCATTCTCGGCCCCAACGGCTGCGGCAAGACCACGCTCACGCGGGCGATGATCGGCCAGATGTTCCTGACCGAGGGCACGGTCGTGGTGCTCGATCATACCCTCGGCCGGACCGACATTCGCGCCCTGCGGCGGCGGATCGGCGTGGTCAATCCCACCACGGACTCCGCCGATGCCCACCAGAGCGGCGCCGTGGTCGATGCCGCGCTGACCGCACTCGAGGCCGTGCTGACCGGATTCTTCGGCACCGTCGGCCTCTACGACTTGCCCACGGATGAGCAACGTCTGCGGGCGATGGAGCTGCTGGCCCGCGTGGGGCTGCAGCGCCGGGCGGGCCTGCGTTTCGCCCTGCTCTCGACCGGCGAGCAGCGGCGCTGCCTGATCGCCCGCGCCCTGGTCCATGATCCCGAGCTGCTGATCCTCGACGAGCCGACCGCCGGCCTGGATGTCGCCGCCCGCGAGCAGGTTCTTGCTGTCGTGCATCAGCTGCTCAGACGGCCGAGCCCGCCGACCGTCCTGTTCATCACCCACCACGTCGAGGAGATCCCCGCCCAGACGGCTCAGGTCCTGCTCATGAAGCAGGGCCGCATCGTCGCCTCAGGCCGGCCGCAGGAGATCATCACCCCCGAGTCCCTCTCGCACGTCTTCGGCTGCAAGGTCTACGTCCGCCGGCTGCACAAACGCTACTGGCTCGAGGTCCTGCCCGAGGCCTGGCTCGACCTCCTCCCGCCAACTCCCTAGCCGCCATCGCCTCTTTCACCCAGCTGAACTGCTCACCTGATCCCGCGATAGCGCAGCCAGAGCGCGTTGCCCACCACGCTCGCCGACGACAGCGACATCGCCGCCGCGGCCAGCATCGGGTGCAGGTAACCCCACGCCGCCAGGGGGATCAGCACCAGGTTGTAGACGAACGCCCAGAAGAGCCCCGTGTAGATCCGGCGCAACGTCGCGCGGCTGAGCCGGATCGCCCGCGGGATCAGCGCCAGGTCGCCGCCGACGAGCACCACCTGGCCCGCCGCCATGGCGATGTCCGTGCCGCCCCAGTTCGCGGGGGGCGGCTGCTCGGCCTCGCCCTGGCCGTCCTGTTCCGCGTGCTCCGCCGACCACGGGCCGGCCGCCATGGCCACGCCCAGGTCCGCCGCCGCGAGCGCCGGGGCGTCGTTGATCCCGTCGCCGACCATCGCCACCATCGCGCCCTGCCCCTGCAGCTCCACCACTTTGGCGTGCTTGTCCTGCGGTAGCACGTCGGACCAGATCTCATCGATCCCCAGCGGCCGGGCCACATGCTCGGCGATCAGACGCTGATCACCCGTCATGAGGATCGTCTGGAGTCCAAGCTCGTGCAGCTCAGCCACCACCGCGTCGGCCCCGGGCTTGAGCTCGTCGGCGAAGGCGATCCAGCCGACCGCCTCGGCGTCGACCGACACGGCCACGAACGTCCGGCCGGCCTGTTCTTCGAGTTTTTCTCGCAATTCCGTCAGCGTCTCGAGCCCGCGCACCTCCCGTTCGCGCAGGGCGGCCATCCGGCCGATGACGATGTATCTGCCCTTGACTCGCCCCGTCACCCCGCCGCCGTCGAGCCGCTCGAAGTTTTCAACCTCGGCCAGCTCCAGCCCTTCGTTGCGGGCCTGACGCACAACGGCCCGGCCGAGCGGATGCTCGCTGCGCACCTCCACCGACGCGGCCAGGCTCAGCACCTCCTGCCGGTCCATCTTCCCCTCGATCGCCGCCACCTCGCTGACCGTCAGGCGCCCCATCGTCAGCGTGCCGGTCTTGTCCAGGATGATGTGCGTGAGCTTGCCGGCACGTTCGAGCGCCGCGGCGTCCTTGATCAGGATGCCCTCGCGCGCGCCCAGGCCGGTGCCGACCATGATCGCCGTCGGCGTGGCCAGGCCCAGGGCGCACGGGCAGGCGACGATCAGCACCGCGATCATCGAGAACAGCCCGCGATCCCAGTCCCCGTACACGCCCCACCCCAAGAGGGCCAGCGCGGACACCGCGATCACCACCGGCACGAACACGCCCGAGATCGCGTCGGCCAGGCGCTGCACGTGAGCCTTGGACGCCTGGGCCTGCTGCACGAGCCGGATGATCTGCGACAGGAGCGTCTGCCCTCCGAGCCGCTGGGCCGTCATGCGGAACGCGCCACCCTGGTTGATCGTCCCGCCGACCACCGCGTCGCCCGGCCCGACGGGCGTCGGCAGCGACTCGCCGGTGACCATCGAGCGGTCGATCTCGCTGCGGCCGTCGATCACCTGCCCGTCGGTCGGGACGCGCTCGCCCGGCCGGACCAGGAGCTCGTCGCCGACCCGCACGGCCGAGAGCGGCACCTCCGTCTCCTGCCCCTGCCGGATCACGGTGGCCCGGGCGGGCTGGAGCTGCATGAGCCCCCGGATCGCCGCCGCCGCGCTGCCGCGCGCTCGCGCCTCGAGCCAGCGCCCGAGCCCGACGAGCACGAGGATCATGACGGCGCTGTCGTAGTAGACCCCCGCCGGGTGTTCCGGTGAGCGTATCGTCACCCAGATCGTCACGGCCGCGCTGTAGCCGAAGGCCACCGTCGTGCCCATCGCCACGAGCGTGTCCATCTCCGCCCGCCCGTGCCGCAGCGCCTTGTAGGCCCCTCGGTAGAAGGGCATGCCTAACCATGCCTGCACCACGGCGGCGAGGACGAACTGCGTCCAGAGCGACCAAAGGCCTGATCCCGCATGATCGCCGGCGAGCATCGGCCAGGCCATGCCCAGGAAGAACACCACCGCCGCCAGCACCCCGCCGACGATCAGACCGTGCGGACGACCGTGGTCCTGCTCGTGGGCTTGCTCATGGTGGGCGTGCCCATGCGGCGAGGCCGCGTCGTCCTGTTCGACCAGCTCGGCCGTGAACCCCGCCCGCTCGACGGCCCGGACCAGCTCCCGCGGGGCGGGGACCTCGCCGCGCACCATCGCCTGGCCCGTCGCCAAGTTCACGCTCGCCGTCTCAACCCCGGGCACGGCGCAGAGGTTCTTCTCTACCGACGCCACGCAGCCGGCGCATCGCATCCCCTGAACGTTCAGCAGTGTCTGGGTCATCTCTGGAAGTTTAGCCCTCGTCGAGCGGCTTCGCAGCCCCGGCCGACGGGCTTGATTACAATCCCCTCATGTCCAAAGACCACCTGACCCTCGCCGATTTCCAGCAGCACATCCGCGACCGCTACTACGCCACCGACTCGGCCCGCGGGGCCCCGGCCACGTTCCTGTGGTTCGTCGAGGAGGTGGGCGAGCTGGCCACCGCCCTGCACAAGGCCCAGGGCGCCGCCACCCCCGCCGTGATGGCCAAGGCCAAGGGCGGCAACCTGGCCGAGGAGTTCGCCGATGTCCTGGCCTGGCTCTGCACCCTAGCCAACATCACCGGCGTCGACCTGGCCGACGCGGTACGCGACAAGTACCTGGAATCCGGCGGCCCCGAGGGCCACAAGTAAGAAAAGGAGACCGCCCGACCGGCTCAGCCGCCGTCGACGATCTCGTCCGTCACGATGACCTCCACGCAGGCGTCGTCGATCCGCTTGCTCGGGTCGAAGCTCTCGCGCATCGCCCTGGTGCTGCGGCCCTCGACGACCAGGTGCAACTGCGTCCAGCTCAGGCCATGCCGCACCAGCTCGCGTGCCACGGCCATCGCCCGGTCGTAGCACAGCTGCCTCGCCGCCTCCTCGCCCATCGCCGACTCGCTGGCGTTGACCCGCCCGTGCAGCTCCACGCGCAGCAGCACGCCCTTGAGCGGCCCGGCGAACTGGGCCAGTGACGTGGTCGCCTCACCCGTCAACTCGCTCGAGCCCGTGGTGAAGAAGATCATCCCCGAGGGCTTGTGGTAGTCCGTCTGGCGGAGGGACTGGACCTCGTCCTGATCGCCGGACATCGATTGGTCCGTCGACGCGCCCGACCGCTCACGCAGCCGGCGGACCAGGGCCTGATCCGCGGGATTGTCGTTGTCGAGGGTCACGGCGTTGTGGAACGCCTCACGGATGCCCAGCGCCACGTCCAGCGGGTTGAGCCCGCCCGAGGCGGCGCTGGTCACCTCGGATGAGCTGGGCGCCTCCGACCCATGCCCCTCGGCCCCGCCGGCGGGCTTCATGTTCATCGCCAGCATCACCACGAAAAAGCCCATCATCAGCGTCACGTTGTCCGCGAAAGAGATCAGCCACTCCGGGGCGCCCTCGTGCTCCTCGTGGCCCCCGCCGCCGTGACCGCCCCCGCCGTGACCACCGCCGCCATGATTAGCGCCGTGACCGCCGCCGTCCGATCCGTCCTGGCCGTGGCCGTTCTTGCCGTGCTTGTCGTCCTGGTCAGGCATGACTCACTCTCGGCTTCAGAATCGTCCATGGCTCACGCCGCCGTCCGCAGCGAGGCGCGGTCGCCCGTGGGCACGAAGGCGATGAGCTTGTCGAGCGTCACGCGCGGGTTGTCGCCGGCCTGCAGCGACAGGACGCCCTGGAGGATCATCTCCTTGCTCTGGATCTCCTCGGAGGAGCGCAGGGCCAGCTTGTCGCCGATGGGCCCGGCGATGGCGTTGGCCAGCACCGTGCCGTACATCGTGGCGCACACGGCGATGGCCAGCATCTTGCCCAGCGTGCCGATGTCGCCGTTGGCCAGGTTGCCGAACATCCCGATCTGGCCAATCAGCGTGCCGACGAGCCCCCACCCCGGCCCGTAGAGCTTGATCAGGTCGAAGAACTTCTTGCCCGCCTTGTGCCGCTCCTGCATGGCCAGGATCTCGATCCGCAGCGTCGACTCGATCACGAACGGGCTCATGCCGTCGATGGTCATCCGCAGCCCCGAGGCCATGAAGGGGTCGAACTTCTCGATCTGACCCATCGACGCCTCGAGCGACAGCACG
>JADZET010000209.1 GCA_020850375.1 Phycisphaeraceae bacterium
AGCAGATCATGCGCCGATTCAAGAAGATGTGCGAGAAGGAAGGGCTGACCAAGGACATCAAGCGTCAGGCTTACTACGAGAAGCCCAGCGAGCGGCGCCGCCGCGCGATGCGCAAGATGGTCAAGCGCGCTGAGCAGACCGGCACGGTCCGCATGCCCTCGAGCAACCGCGCGGGCAACCGCGAACGCTGAAGTTCACCCACGCCGGCCGGTCGTCGAGCGCGACAGGGGTGCGTCGCGCACGAAGTGGACCGGCCGGGCCGGCGCGCCGGACGGCGGCAACCGTCGTGAGCGTGCCAGGCCCGATTCCCTTCGTCACCGGGCCATGTGTGACGACGTTCGAGTCCGGTTCCGGGGTATTTCCTGGGCCATCCGGGGCATGGGGAGGGGTGGCGGGTGCGGGGTGGACCTGTGATCCAAGTTCTTCGGCTTTGTCAGGCGCAACAAGTCGTGTGCGTGCGCTAACGGGCATTCTGCTCGTGGTTGTGGTTCTCGGTGATTCTTTTCCACGCAAGGAGCCATCATGATCGCTCTGGGATCTCTCGGCCTGTCGTTGGCGCAAGGCAGCGCCGCACTCTCGGGTCCGGTGCTACCGGCCGCGTTCTACCTGGCGCCGCTGGGCGGGGTGATGGCCCTGATCGCGGCCTACCTCTTCTACGCCTCGATCGTGCGGCAGCCCGAGGGTGAGCCGGAGATGATCCGCATCGCCGCGGCGGTGCGGGCGGGAGCGTATGCCTACTTGTCCCGCCAGCGCAAGGTGGTGGCCATCGTCTTTGCCGTGCTGGTGCTGGTGCTGCTGGGCGTGAGCTTCGGGCTCAACCTCCAGCCGGCGCTGTCGGCCCTGGGCGTGCCGGTGGCGGGGTTCCTCTCGGGGCTGTGCGGGTACTTCGGCATGAAGACGGCCACGAACGCCTCGGCCCGCACGGCGGCGGCGGCGAAGCGGTCGCTCAACGACGGCCTGAAGGTCGCCTTCCGCGCCGGGGCGGTCATGAGCCTGTGCGTGACGGGCTTCGCCATCCTGGACATCAGCGCCTGGTTCTACCTGCTGACGCAGGTCTTCCCCGGCCCGTTCCACGGCAGCCTCGCGGCGATCACCACGGTGACGCTGAGCTTCGCCATGGGGGCGTCGCTGCAGGCGCTGTTCGCCCGCGTGGGCGGGGGCATCTACACCAAGGCGGCGGACGTCGGGGCGGACCTGGTGGGCAAGGTCGAGGCGGGGATCCCCGAGGACGACGCCCGCAACCCGGCGACGATCGCGGACAACGTCGGCGACAACGTCGGCGACGTGGCGGGCATGGGGGCGGACCTTTACGAGTCGTACTACGGCGCGATCCTCGCGGCGATGGCGCTGGCGGCGGCCGCGGCCGTGCGTATGGGCCTGGACCCCGCACAGTCGCTGCGGTTGGTCATCATCCCCCCGGCCCTGGCGGGATTAGGCATCATCGCCTCGATCTTCTCGATCTTCCTCATCCGCACGAAGGAGGGCGCGAGCCTGGCGCAGCTGCTCCGCAGCCTGGGCGTGGGCGTGTGGGCGAGCTCGCTGCTGATCACGATCGGCTCGGCCTTCCTGCTGCGGGCGCTGCTGGCCGACGTGCCGGGCGTCGGGTCGTGGGGGATCTGGATGAGCATCGTCAGCGGGCTGGGCGCGGGGCTGGTCATCGCCAAGGGCACGGAGTTCTACACCAGCTATGACCACCGCCCGACGCAGCGCATCGCTGAGCAGGCCCAGACCGGGCCGGCGACGGTGATCATCGCGGGCATCGCCGAGGGGATGATGTCGACGTGGATTCCACTGCTGACGATCGTGGTGGCGATCCTTGTCGCGTTCCTGGCCTCGGGGGGCAACGAGACGTTCCTGATGGGCGTCTTCGGCGTGGGGCTGGCGGCCGTGGGCATGCTCTCGACGCTGGCGATCACGCTGGCGACCGACGCCTATGGCCCGATCGCCGACAACGCCGGGGGCAACGCCGAGATGTCGCACCAGCCGCCCTTCGTCCGTCAGCGCACGGACATGCTCGACAGCCTGGGCAACACCACCGCGGCCACGGGCAAGGGCTTCGCCATCGGTTCGGCGGCGCTGACGGCCATGGCCCTGCTGGCGGCCTATGTGACGACGGTGCAGCAGAGCCTAGTGCAGCAGGTGCTGCGCTCCGAGGCCGTCGTCTCGGCCGAGAGGCCCACGGCCTACCTGCATCATGGTCTGTTCGTCGTCGAGAACCCGCAGCTTGCCACCGCCGAGTCGGCCGGGCGCGACGCGGGGGTGCTGCTGGCCTCGCACAACCGCAAGCTCATCGAAGAGTCCCTGGCGGGCGGCGCGGCCTACACCGCTCATTACGCCCCGACCCTGGGCCATTATGAGGCCCAGCTCACGACCCTCGTCAACGATCGGCCGACGAACCTCGTCTTCGAGATCCTGCCCGTCTCGACCTCGCCGCTGCCGCGATTCCTGAGCTTCTACGACGTGTCGATCATGAACCCCCGGCTTCTCGGCGGGCTGTTCCTGGGGGTGATGGTGGTGTTCCTCTTCTGTGCGCTGACGATGAACGCCGTGGGCCGGTCCGCCTTCGCGATGATGCAGGAGTGCCGGCGGCAGTTCGCGATCATGCGTCAGGCCTTCGCGGCCAAGGGCATGAGCGCGGCCGACATCGCCGACCCGCTCAAGTGGCCCTACACCGTCGAGCACGAGGGCAAGAGCTACCCGGACTACGCCAACTGCGTGGACATCAGCACCCGCGGGGCCCAGCGGGAGATGGTCGTGCCGGCGCTGCTGGCGGTGATCATCCCGGTGACGGTGGGGCTGACGATGGGCGTGGCCGGGACGATGGGGATGCTCGCCGGGGCGCTGATCAGCGGGTTCGCGGTGGCGATCTTCATGGCCAACGCGGGCGGGGCGTGGGACAACGCGAAGAAATACATCGAGAGCGGCCATTACGGCGGCAAGGGCTCGGAGGCCCACAAGGCCGGCGTCGTGGGCGACACGGTTGGCGACCCGTTCAAGGACACCTCCGGGCCGGCGCTGAACATCCTGATCAAGCTCATGAGCGTGGTCTCGGTGGTCTTCGCCGGGCTGATCGTCCGGTTCGCCCCGATGGTGGCCGACTGGCTGAGGCTGTAGCACCTCGCTACACTCTGCGGCCCAGGAGACTAAGCCCCAAACGGCCCGAAACATGCCCGACCGCCCCAGCAAGCACCCGACCTCCCTCGGCCCCAAAGCCGAAGCCCCACCCGACCGGCCCAAACGAACGCGCCGGCAGCAGCCCGCGGAGGAGGCGGCCGTCCGACGCTTCGCCGTCGAGACCGCTCGCCTGCTCAGCGACTCGCACTGCGAGGACGTGCTGATGCTCGACGTCCGCGAGCTGTCGGACCTGACGGACTACATCCTGATCGCCTCGGGCACGTCGGACCGGCAGATCCGCTCGGTGGCCGACGACGTGGTCGATTTGGCCAAGCAGACGGGCATGGGCAAGCTGGGACGCGAGGTCGACGGGCCGGCCAACTGGCTGGTGCTGGACTTTGTGGACGTGGTGATCCACCTGTTTGAGCCCATCACGCGGGCCCACTACGATCTGGAGATGCTCTGGGGCGATGCCGCGCAGGTGAACTGGCGGCGCGAGGCGCCGGGCAAGTCGGAAGGCTGACCCCTCTCTCCTCTCCCGGAAAGAGGGATTGATCGCCAGGTCCGGGGGCCTAGTAGCTGTGCTCGCCGATCCGCACCTTGCCGCGGAACGACCAGTAGATCACGGCCGTGTAGCCCAGGACGAAGGGCATGCCCACGGCCGCGAAGATGGCGGCGATCTTGAGCGTCAGGGGGCTCGACGCGCCGGAGTAGATCGTCAGGCTGTTCTGCGGCGTCGGGCTCGAGAGCAGGA
>JADZET010000210.1 GCA_020850375.1 Phycisphaeraceae bacterium
CCTCGACGCTGGCCAAGGACATCCTGGACCGCAACGAAAAGATGCAGTGCACGAGCTGCCACGACATCCACAACGCGACGGCGTCGAACGACACGGCCAACCTCCGCTGGCCCTACAGCACGGAGGTCAGGGGCACGGTGTCGGCGTTCTGCCGTCACTGCCACGCGAAATGAGCGGACGGCTTGAGGGAAGGATCTCCTTCTTGTTGGTTGATCCGTTTGAACGGCGGCGTCCCTTGCGGGGCGCCGCTGCTTTTTGGGGTGCGTGTCGGATGAGCAGCGTGCGACATCGTCTTGTCGGAGCCGGCGACGGGGTCGCAGGACCGGGCTCACAGAGCCTGACTCGGACGGAGGATGGGGTTCGATCAGGGCGAGGAGGTTGCGGGCTGGGTGGCGGAGGGTTGCGTGGTCGAGGGCTCTTCGGCGGCCTGGCGTCGGGCCTGGCGGATGGCCTGGACCTTGGCGTAGTCGATCTCGTAGGCGTCGGCGGGCAGGCGGGTGTCGCGGCCGTAGGCGTAGACCATGACCTTGCTCTTGCCGTGCTGGTTGACGACGAACAGGAGGTATTCGGGCTTGAAGAAGGGGGCGAGGTAGGCGGTGAAGCTCGAGAGGCTGGTGTTGTCGACCAGGACGGTGGCGGGGATGCCCATGCTCCAGGGCTGGTCGCCTGGGGAGCCGAAGGCGGCGAGGAGTTCGCCCTTGGGGTTGAAGGCCTGGACGGCGCTCCACTGGGCGTCGGCGATCCAGATGTCGCCGTCGGGGTCGATGGCGATGCCCTTGGGTCGGGCGAAGGCGCCGATCTGTCCGCCGGGGCGTCCGATGTCGTCGAGGTAGTTGCCGGCGGCGGGGTCGAAGACCTTGACGCGCTGGCCGAAGGTGTCGACGACGTAGAGGCGGTTGTCGGGACCGATGGCGAGGTTGGTGGGCATGGTCAATTCGTCGGGGCCCTGGCCCTCGCGGCTGATGGTGCGCAGGAGTTTGCCGTCACGGTCCCAGACCTGGACCTGCTTGTTTCGGATGTCGGTGACGAAGAGCTCGTTGCCGTGGACGACCAGGTCCATGGCGACGCCCTTGGCGGGGTCGCCGATCTCGCGGAGGAAGCGGTCCTGGGCGTCGAAGGTCAGGACGACGCGCCGGCCGGTGTCGCAGACGTAGCGGGTGCCGTCGGGTCCGACGGTGAGGTTGACGGGGGTCATGAACTTGCCTGGGGCGTCGAGGCGGGAGTAGGCGCCGGCGGGGATGTCGATGACGTGGACGCAGGCCTGGCTGATGTCGCAGACGTAGAGCTTGCCGTGGTCGGCGGCGATGCCGTAGGGGCTGACGATGCGTGCGGGCTGGGTGACGGATTCATCCTCCGAGCCGGCGACCCACTGGGCAAAGGAGGTCTTGCGTGACTGGGCGCGGGCGAAGAAGTCGGCGCGGTCGAAGCCGACGAGGAATTGCAGGCGTGGGGGGACGGTCTGGCCGGGGTCGGGTGTGGGGAAGAAGACGTAGTCCTGGGATGGGCCGGCGGTCTTGGCGGTCGGGGCGCAGCCGGTGACGATCATCGCCGCGAGGAGGAGGCAGGCAGGGACGAGGGGGCGATGGGTCATGGTCGGGTTCCCTTTGCGAGCGTGAGGTCGGGGTCTGGATAGCCGCCGCGGAGGCTTTTCATTCTGGGGGCCATGCTACTGAGTACGGCAAGCCAGAGGCAACGCGCGCGCCAGCGGGAAACGCCGGGGACGAGAGATTAGGCGGGATTATTTCTCAGGTACGGGAATCCCCTTCCCGCGGCATTGGCCAAGATGGGAGCCACAAGATCATAATATCTTGAATGGTATTGGGCTATGTCGAAATATGAGCAAGTCGGGCGCCCATGAGCTGGGCATCGGTATTGCCATAAGTCCGACGGGATATTGGACATGGCATCAAACGTTCACACCGAGATTGACGGCCGAGTGGAGGACGAGCGAGGTATGAGCTTGGCGGGGCGGCTCGCGGCGGCGGCGATGGGGGCGGCGTGCCTGAGCCTGCTGGTGGCGCTGGTGGGGTGCAACGATCCGGTGCGACGGTACAGGGTGCTGTCGTTGTTCTTCGACGGGGTGCCGCCGCCGCCAGGGGTGGTGGCGCCGCCGAACCCGGACGAGGAGGGGTACGACGAGTCGTCGGTCAGCGCGACGCAGCCGTCGGGGTTGGCGGCGGAAGAGGTGGTTTACTACCACAAGCCCTACGCGACGCGGCAGTGCTATGACTGCCATGAGAAGGACCAGTCGTTGGCGGCGCCGAAGGTGGGGCGTGAGCTGTGCGGGAAGTGTCACAAGACGTACTGGGATCGGAAGGAGACGGACTGGGTGCATGGGCCGGTGGCGGTCGATGACTGCCGGGTGTGCCATGATCCGCACAAGTCGACGCATCGGCCGCTGCTGACGGCGGGGGCGAAGGAGCTGTGCTTTACGTGTCACGACCGGGAGGCGGTGCTGGGCGAGCCTTACCACGCGGAGGTGGGGGATCGGTGCACGACGTGCCATGACCCGCACTTCTCGGGGAACCGGATCCTGCTGGTGGACGCGGGGAGCTACAAGCGTCGGGCGGAGATCTCGAACGAGCCGGCGTCGGCGCACACGGTCTGGGGGTCGGCGGACTGCGAGCGGTGTCATGTGACGGCGCAGTCGAACACGCTGCGGCCGAACATCGAGGAGCAGTGCCTGTCTTGCCACCAGGACGTGCTGACGCCGACGGAGGGGACGCTGCACGAGGCGGTGACGAAGAAGGCCTGCCTGACGTGTCACACGCCGCACCGTTCGCCGAAGGACCATCTGCTGCGGACGGCGGGGGAGGCGATCTGCTTTAGCTGTCACAAGCCGGAGGAGATCCGCGACGGCAAGCACCCGAAGCTCGAGCGGGCGGATTGCTTCGTGTGCCACGCGGGGCATCGGTCGGATCGGGAGCATCGGCTTCGCCCGGGGGTGGCGGGGCAGTGGCCGACGACCGAGCCGGCGCCGACGCCGGGAGGGCGGTCGGTGCTCGGGCAGTGGTCCTTGACGCAACCGACGACCGAGCCGACGACAGCTCCGACGACGACACCGGCGACGGGGCCGACAACTGAGCCGGCGACGGTCCCGGCGAGTGGGCCAGCGACGACCCCCGCGGCGGAGGATCGGCCATGATCCGACGGCGGGCGATGGTGGTGGGGATGCTCGCGGCGATGGCGGCCGGTCCGGCTGTCGCGCAGCGGGGGGCGCCGCCGCGGCAGGAGCCGAGCTGGCTGCGGATCGACGACTGGAGCGGGGACCTGTTCGCCAAGGCCCGGTACCGCAGCGACAGCAAGGAGCTGGTCGGGGGGCGGAAGATCACCGAGACGGACTGGATGTACGAGACGGGGCTGGACCTGTTCTCGCGGGGGTCGATCTATCACCCGAACCTGGCGGAATGGTCGGCCGGCGTGGAGATGGGGTACTCGGACCAGATGATCACGGCGGACGGGGACGACAAGCACTCGAACGGGGTGCTTTACGGGTACCACTTCGACGCGCTGTTGTTCAAGGAGAAGGACGTCTCGGCGCGGGTGTACGCGGACCAGACCAAGGACACCGTGGATCGGAGCTTCGCGCGGGCGGTGGACCTGGACAGGCAACGCCAGGGGTTCGAGGTGAGGACCAGGGGCGACCTGCCGATGCTGTTCCAGTACGAGCACCTGTCGGAGCACCAGGACACGGGGTCGGTGATCGACGACCAGGACGGGCATCGGTTCCGTTACGAGATCGAGGACCTGCGGGACAAGGACTTCTACAACCGGCTGTCGCTGGAATACGAGAGGATCGAGCAGCAGAACCAGTTCGTCAACGCGGACGGGACGCTGTCGCCGCCGGACGATTTGTCCAATGACCGGCTGGAGCTCAATGCGGTGAATCTGTGGAAGTTCGGGCCGTTGTCACGGCATCAGGTGGCGGGGTCGGCGCGGCTGATGCGGCGCGAGGGGGCGTTCCAGGAGGACGTGGTGACGATCCATCAGCGGCTGGACTACGCGCACAGCGAGAGCTTTTCGAGCTTCTACAGCGGTCTGTTCAACCTGGACAACACGGAGGACCAGACGGACCAGGGGGGCGAGGTGCAGGCGGGGGTGATCAAGCACGTGTACGACAGCCTGGACCTGACGGGTTGGGGGGTGGTCAGGTACCGGGAGTTCGACGACGGGACGGAGCAGTCGGCGGGGGCGCACGGGGAGGCGGAGTATCGGAAGCAGACGCCGGTCGGACGGCTCAGCGCGTCGCTGGACCTGGGGCGGGAGTATCTGTCGAACGAGTCGCCGACGGGTCAGCGGCGGGTGGTGGGCGAGTCGGTGACGCTCAATGGGGTGACGCCGACGCAGCTGCGCAACCCCAACGTGGTGGCGGGGACGATCGTGGTGACCAACGCGGACCGGTCGCGGATCTACGTCGAAGGGTTGGACTATCTGTTGTCGGCGCTGGGGGACTTCACGGAGCTTCGGCGGACGGTCGGCGGGGACATCGCCGACGGGCAGACGGTGCTGGTGGACTACACGGCGGACGTGGCGCGGGACGTGGTTTACACGGCGGACAGCATCCGGGTGCACGTGCGGATGGACTTCGACGCGGCGCCGGTGGCGGTGTACGCGCAGTACCGGCTGCATGACGAGCGGCTGGTCAGCGGGATCGACTCCGGGACGCTCGACCGCAACGGGTCGCTGCTGGGGGGTGTGGAGTATCGGCCGCTGGAGGGGCTGAGGCTGATCGGGGAGGTCGAGGTTCAGGACCACCGGCTGACGCCGCCTTGGTGGGCGTATCGGGCGCGGGCGTTCTATGACCGGGCGCTGGACGCGGACACGAGCCTGACGCTGGGGGCGGAGTATGAGTCGTTGCAGTATCAGTCGGCGGCGGAGTTCGGTCTGACGGGGGAGGAGGACCACCAGATCACGATGGGGGCGTTCGGGCGGGTGACGCGGAAGCTGACGCGGTGGGCGCTGATCCGGGGTGAGGTGGACTTCATGGACGCGCGGGGGCGGAACAATGACATGTCCCTGCGCGTCGGGGCGGGGCTGGACATCCGTCTGCGGCAGCTGACGATCTCGGTCGAGGGGTACCACCGGATCTATGAGCAGGAGGGGCTCAACGGGAGCGGCGACTTCGTGAGCGTAATGCTGCGGAGAAAGTTCTAAAGGACATGACCATGGGACGGCGAAGCAACCTGGGTTTGGGCGACCGATGGGCCACGCGGTGGATGGCGGGGGCGGCGGTGGTGGGATTGGCGCTGCTGGCGGGGTGCCAGTCGGCGGGGCCGCTCGGGGCGGGGCAGGAGCATCCGACGTGGCCCGAGGCGTCGGAAACGCCGCGGCTGGTGCACGTGCTGAACATCACGGGGCCGCGCGACTTGGGGCGGGCGGGGGCGATGCGGAGCCTGGGCGAGTTCTTGACGGGCAAGACGCCGGCGACGCTGGATCGGCCGACGGGGGTGGCGGTGACGGAGGACGGGCGGATCTTCGTGGCGGATCAGGAGCGGCAGGCACTGCACCTGCTGCGGTGGAACAGCGGGAAGGGGAAGGTGATCCACAAGGCGGGGGACGTATATTTCGTCTCGCCGGCGGCGGTGGCGGTGTACGGGCAGCGGGTGGCGGTGTCGGACAGCGGGCTGAACCAGGTGTTCCTGTTCTCGCTGGAGGGGAAGTATCTGGGGGCGCTGGCGGCGCCGCCGGCAGGATTCAAACGGCCGACGGGGATGGCGTGCGATCGGGCGACGGGGGAGCTTTACGTGGTGGACACGCTGGGTCATGGCGTGCATGTGTATGACGCGATGGGGAAGCATGAGCGGAGCTTCGGGTCGCCGGGGCGGGACGTGGGGCAGTTCAACTACCCGACGCACGTGTTCGTGGCGGGGGATCGCGTCTACGTGACGGACTCGCTGAACTTCCGGGTGCAGGTGCTTGATCGGGAGGGGAAGTATGTGTCGGAGATCGGGCAGCTGGGGGACGCGACGGGGTCCATGGCGGTGCCCAAGGGAGTGTGCGTGGACTCGCTGGGGCACGTGTACGTCGTGGACAGCTACTTCTCGGCGGTGCAGGTGTTTGACGAGAAGGGGCAGTTGCTGCTGTCGATCGGGGGGCCGGGGGGGCGGAGCGGAGAGTTTCAGGTGCCGACGGGGCTGGCTGTGGATGGGCAGGATCGGATCTACGTGGCTGACAGCTACAACCACCGCGTGCAGGTGATCCAGTACGTGGGAGGGACCAATCATGAAACGCCATGAGATTGTCCGTGCGATGGGGATGAGCGTGCTGGCGATGGCGGCGGCGTGGGTGGCCGCGTCGGCGGTGGCGGCGGGCCCGTCGGGGACGGGGTCGAACATTGAGCAGACCAAGCACAACCTGACCGCCAGCGGGCCGGGCGCGGTCAAGACGTCGGTGGAGGGCGGATCGTGCATCTTCTGCCACACGCCGCATGCGGCCAGCCCGCGGGCGCCGCTGTGGAACCGCGAGGACCCCGGGACGTACTACCAGACGTATGAGAGCACGACGCTCAAGGCGGAGGTGGGGCAGCCGACGGGGTCGAGCCGGCTGTGCCTGAGCTGCCATGACGGGACGATCGCGCTGACGCAGACGTACAACAGCCGGAACATTCCTTCGGGCGGGACGGTCTATCTCTCGCCGGGGGATGCGGGGTACATCGGGACGGACTTGAGCGACGACCACCCGATCAGCTTCGAGTACACGGCGGCGTTGACGGCGCGGGACCCTCAGCTGCGAGACCCGTCGTCGCTGCCGCACGAGCTGCCGTTGGATGGGAACCAGCAGTTGCAGTGCACGACGTGCCACGACGCGCACGATGACTCGCTGGGGCAGTTCCTGCGGATGACGAACCTGGATTCGCGGCTGTGCGTGAGCTGCCACGACGTGACGGGGTGGACGACCTCGGCGCATGCGACGTCGCAACGGTCGCTGTCGAGCTCGGCGGAGCGGTGGGAGAACCTGCGGGCGACGACGGTGGCTCAGGCGGGGTGCGAGTCGTGCCATCGGCCTCACTCGGCGGGCGGGCGGCAGCGGCTGCTGCGGCATGAGGCGGAGGAGGTCAACTGCCTGGTGTGCCATGACGGGAGCGTGTCGGACAAGGACATCGCGACGGAGATCGCCAAGACGTCGGCGCACA
>JADZET010000211.1 GCA_020850375.1 Phycisphaeraceae bacterium
AGGCGACGGCGGAGGCGCCGGCGGGGATCTGCGGGCCGATCGGGCCGACGGAGCAGTTGCCGCTGGTGGCGCGGCTGGTCAATGCGCTGGGGATCAACCTGCGGCACGCGCACTTCTGGGGGATGGACGAGTGGGTTCAGCAAGGCAAGCCGGTGGCGACGGATCACCCGCTGAGCTTCGCCAAGGCGGACCTGGACATGTGCTTCAATCGCATCCAGCCCGAGCTGCGGATGCCGGCGGAGAACCTGCATTTCCCGACGGGCGACCTGGCGGCATATACGCGGAGCTATGACGTGGTGCGGTGCGTGGTGATGCAGGGCGGGCAGGGCGAGGTCAAGCATTGGGCCTTCAACGATCCGCCGCGGCGGGAGGGGGCGTACAAGGACGCGCCGCCCTCGCCGGCCGAGTACCGCAAGCTCTCGGCCCGCGTGACGGACCTGCACCCGATGACGATCATCCAGAACGCCCGCACCAGCGGGGGCGGGCAGGTGGCGCTGGTGCCGACGCAGGCCGCGACGGTCGGGCCGGTCGAGACGTGGAAAGCCCAGCGTGTGAGCATCTGGCACGCGGGCATGCACGACAATCCCTTTGGCATGCGGCTGACGGCGCTGATGATCAGCAAGAAGATCGCGGATAGCTCGTGCCCGATGTCGCTCTTGGCGGAGCATCCGGATGTGCAGTTCAATTATTTTCGGCCGGCGGTTGGGAGCTGTGAGGCGGAGATGCATTGAGGAGGGGTACGGGGTACAGGGTCTGGGGTCTGGGGTAGGGAAGACATGAGCCGCGGGGCGCGGTTGTGTCCGGCGGTTGTTTGTTGGCTGGGGGGTTAGCTTCGGGCATAGACCGCCGCGAAACGTCTGCCTTGTCGAGCGTCGATCAGAACGTCGTCGTTGGTCAGCCACTGATCACAGGCGCCCTGGATCGGGAGCGAACGCAGGTCGGAGGGCAAGCTCCGTCGCAGCTTCGCCACCACGTCGCGGAGGGAGAAGCTCACTTGTCCCCGGGCGCCGGGGTCGGGTGGAAGGAGAGCCGCCTTGGACGTGATGCCCAGACGATTGTGTTCCCGAACGAGCAGGCGGATGGCGGCCTCCACCGTGGAACGCGTCTGACCCGGATCGCGGGCGGCGACCAGTTCCTTCAGGAGCGGCCCGAGTCGGCGCGCCAGCGGCAAGGAGTGAAATTCGCGTCCGATCCATTTCAGGGTGCCGGGCCGGTACCGGCCGCTTAGGAGGAAGGCCAGATCCATCAGCCGATCGACGATCCGCTGGAGCGTCAGGTGGGCGGAAAGCAGCTCACCACGGGCCACAGAGAGGCCGACCAGATCCAGGTGCCAGTGCAGGTTGTCCCACGCGTAGAACAGCTTGAATCGCCAGATCGGGTTGGGCAGGTACGCCACGCGCTGCCGGAGTCTGGCCCATCGTCGGCCTGGGTCTCGGAAGAGTCTGCCGCGCGTGAACTCCAGGAGCTTTTGTTCCGGGATGCACAACCACTCGATGCGCCGGGGCGGGAAGTGGTCCATGCCAAACTGGAAGCGCAGATAACGCTCAAAGGTGGTGACCTCGACATTCGGCTCGCCGTCAGACGCGGGAATCATCCCCAGACCCGGTACTCGTTTGAACCTCGTCGGGAAACCCATGAACCAGCTCGGCAGCCGCTTGCCCAGGCAACGCCGCAGCGCGTCCGCATGGCGGAACTCATCATCCGGCAGCCACAGGAGGCACCGACAGCCCCACTCGTGGTCTTGTGAGAAGGCATCATCGTGCCCGAGCACGTCCGATCCGAAGCCGATCAGCCCGGCCGCATAGCGGCCACGCAACGAGGGGCGGCAAATCTCGATCACCGGGGCGATGGCCTCCTCGAAGAAACGCCCCGCCAGTTGCATGCCCTTGACCATGAGGGAGCTCCATTTCACGCGAGGGATGTCGTGCCATGAACTTGATTGTCCCTGACCTGCAGGTCATTAACAGGATCGGCCTGTCGCTGCTCTCTTGCCGCCTGAAGAACGGCTCGTGACACATGCTGCGGCGGCGATGAGAAGCAGTGAGGGCAAGAGGGAATGAGGCCCGGGGGTTAGTTTTTCTCGATGAAGAACGGCTGCGTCCAGGCGAATTGTTCGCCCCGGCCCCAGCATTCGAAGCGGACGTAGGCGGCGTCGGAGGGCACTTTCACCTGGAGTTCGGCTCCGTCGGCGGTGGCGAAGCGTTTGCCGACCTGCTGGAGGGCAATGATGCGCTGGGCGTTGTCGGCCCGGAGGGTGATGGTGTCACCTTCGGCGCGGATGTCGGAGATGACCACGCCGGTGGAGGCGTAGAAACGGCCGGCGACGAGGGCATCCAGGACGGCGTCGGGGGAGTGGTCGGTGACGTAGGCGACGTTCCAGCCGAGCTCGACGTCGAAGGGGGCGTGGCTGTCGTCGTTGGCGAAACCCCAGAGGCGCCGGCCGGCGGAGAGGAGCATGTCCCACTTGTCCAGGGCGTAGGCGCTGCCGTCGAGCCGGCCGATCACGCCGTTGTAGATCTCCAGGCCGACGCAGCCGACCCATTCGGACATCTTGGCCAGGGGGCAGTGGTCGAATCGGCTCTCCCAGTTGGGGTGGTTGACGATGACAAAGCCGCGGTCGGCCAGGGCGTCGTTGATGACGGCCTGACGCAGCGGGCGGGGCTCGATCCTCGCGCGGGCGTTGACGTGCAGGAGGTGCGGGCCGCGGGCGGTGATCTCGTTGCCGGGGATCAGGATCATGCCGCGAGGGTCGAGCGAGGCGTAGTCGGGCTCGGAGGTGACGACGTCGTGGTCCGAGAGCATGAGGAAGCCGTAGCCACGCCGGGCGTAATCGTCGATCACCTCCTGCCGGGGGCGCGAGCCGTCGGAGAAGGTGGTGTGGGTGTGGAGGTTGCCCCGGAGCCACCCCCGGAAGTTTTTGTTGGTGGTCTGAGGTGACGCAAAGGATGCCTGGGCGTAGGGATTGAGGATGTTCATGGGCATGAGAAGGGCTTTCGTGCGGAGAAGGGCGGTCATGCGCCCGGCCAGGAGGGTGAAGGTCGACGCATGATATCCCACGGCTGAGCGCCGACAAGAGCGGAGGGCGGGCTGGTTTTTCACGGCATCACGGCGCAGGCTGCAGACGCCGCTGGGTGACATTCCATCGCCAGGCGGGCTCGTCGGGCGAGAGGTGAACGCCTCCGAGCCAACGGTCGAGGGGGTTGAGCGCGACGTAGTCGGCGTCGCCGCGCTGGACCGTGCGGCCGATGTCGGTGAGGGTGATGCGGGCGCGGGCCATGGCGGCGTCGAAGCTGTCGTGGGCATCGGGCGCGGGTATGGCGACGGGGCGATCGATCGTGACCAGCGGTTGCGGGCCTTGGGCCAGACGTTTGACGTAGACCCAGAAGGTGGCGTCGCCCATGAAGACGGCTTGCTCGGCGGCTGTGTCGTGTCGAAAGAGCTCGACGCCGGTGTGTGGTACGTCAACGACGGCGTCGAGGATCTGTTGCTCGGTGCGACCCAGGCCGTTGCGTGTTGAGGGGAACTGCTGGAGGTGGCGGCACAGGGCGGCGGCGAGGAAGGGCAGTTCAGAGGTGTCGCGTTGGAGCACTTCTTCAATCTTCCGGGGGTCGGGTGAGGTGAAGGCGGCCCAGGCGCGCCGGCCCAGGTCGAGCATCGCTTCGGTGATCGGCTGGCGTGTGTCGAGGAGCGATACGAGCTGGTCGGGGGTCAGCTCGCCCAGGCCGTGGAAGTCCGGCATGCCGGGATATTCGCCGATGCAGACGAGGCTGAGGGTCACGCCCTGGGCCCCGCGCTCGGCCAGGCGGGCCAGGTGACGGATCAGGATGAGCTGGTCGTACAGGTCATGCTCGAACCAGAGCACCAGCTCGTCGTGGCCGGTGTAGGCGTCGAATGCCTCGTCCCAGAGACGCAGCGTTTCGAGATTGCGTTCAAAGTCGAACCAGCCGCAGGTGGTGAGGAACTCGGTCCGGGTCTTGCGCCAGGCAGCGTCGTCCAGGCCGGTGGGGCAGGGACCCTCGTGCAGGACGTCGGCCCAGACAGCCAGATGGCCCGGGACGCCGCCGGCTTTGAGAGAGTGCATGGTTGAGTGTCCGTTGGCCACGTGAAGCATGGCATCCTCCTTGTCCGTGGTGGCATGTTGGCTGTGCGCGGCATGGATGCGACGGCGTTCGTCAAAGACCTCGGCGACGGCGGCAAGATCTGAAGGATCCACGCCGGTGCTCGGCGCGATGGCCTGCCGGAGCTTGCCGCGTGCTCGGGAGATCCACGCGCGAACGGTGCCGATCGGGACGTTCATGCGGTCGGCGATGCGCTGGTGATCCAGACCATCGAGGTGATAGAGCGTCATGGGCAGGCGATACCGGGCCGGCAGGGCCGCGATCGCGGCCTGAAGTTCGCTGAGCCATTCGCGGGCGTGCAGCGGATCGCCGGGCGCCGGTGTCTTGCGAACCCGATGGGCGGTCGGAATCTGCTCGCCGGGGTCATCGGCTAGCGCGGATTCACGCAGACGGCCCAGATGGCGGGCCACGTCGATCGCAACCGCGAAGGCGATTCGACGCACCCATCCGCCAAAGCGGAGGGGATCGGCCAGCATGTCCAGGTTGGTGTAGGCGCGAAGGAAAGCCTCCTGGGCCGCGTCCTCGGCCAGGTGGACATCGCCGAGGACCGAATGGGCCACCGCTTGGACCGCCGCGTGGTGTCGCTCGGCCAGGCCCGTGAAATACGCCTTACGACCCGCCAGGACCTGGCGGACATCGCTGGCGTCAAGCAGTTCGGGGGCATCGGACATCGGATCGCACTCGGTGGCTACCTTGGACACTGTAACTAAAGGACGTTGGCTACCGCCCGGGCGCTGCACGGAGGTGAGACTTTGCCTTGTATTCGTGAAGATGATTTGATTAGCAGCCACGACAGAACTCAACGACTGCATTATCGCCCGCGTCAAGTGTCCGCGGTGGCGTGGCCGTTGGTGACGTGGAGCACGGGAGCGTCCCGTTACGCGGTGAGCGTGATCGGGTTTTCGAGGACCTTCTTGAGGGTCTGGAGGAACTCGGCGGCCATGGCGCCGTCGATGACGCGGTGGTCGGCGCTGAGGGTGAGGGTCATCTCCTTGCCGACGGTGATCTTGCCCTGCCGGACGACGGGTTTCTCGAGGGTGGCGCCGACGGCGAGGATGGCGGCCTGCGGGGGATTGATGATGGCCTCGAAGTGGTCGATGCCGTACATGCCCAGGTTCGAGACGGTGAAGGTGCCGTCGGACATTTCCTGGATCGACAGGCCGGTGGTGCGGGCCTTGTTGGCGAGCTGCTTGGCGTCGGCGGCGATCTGCCAGAGGGATTTAGACGTGACGTCGCGGAGGACGGGGACGACCAGGCCTCCGCCGCGCTCGGCGGGGAGGGAGACGGCCAGGCCGATGTGGACTTGGCCGAACTGGGTGATGCCGGCGTCGGTCCAGGCGGCGTTGATCAGGGGGTGGCGGGTGAGCGCCACGGCGACGCCGCGGAGGAGCAGGTCGGTGACGGAGAGCTTGCCGCGGGTGGCCTCGTAGAGGTCGTTGAGCGACTCGCGGGCGGTGAGCAGGGCGTCCATGTCGACGCTGAGGGTGACGGTGAAGTGGGGGATGGTGGTCTTGGACTCGACCAATCGCTTGGCGATGGTCTTGCGCATGTTCGAGACGGCGGTCGTTTTCGATTCGAGCTTGGGCAGGGGGGCGGAAGGGCTGGGGGCCGAAGTGGAGGCGTTTCCCGACGCTGCGATGCTTCCGGGGGCGGTCAGGTCGCGTTTGATGATTCGGCCGCCGGGGCCGGTGCCTTGGATGCGGGTGAGGTCGAGGCCTTTTTCCTCGGCGATCTTGCGGGCCAGGGGGCTGACGCGCGGGCGCTCAAGCGTGGCGGTGGCGGAGGAATGCTGGGGTTTGGGGGCAGTAGACCCCCCGGCAGAGCCGGGGGCTTTAACAGGTGTGGTGGTGGATGCACCTGTGGTGCGGGATGACCCGGCGCTTACGGCGTCGACTTTTTCACCCTCGCCGGCCAGGATCAGGATTAGTTTTCCTACTGCAAGGGTCTGGCCTTCCTCGACGGCGAGCTGGGCGACAGTGCCGTCGTCGAAGGTTTGGAGCTCCATGGTGGCCTTGTCGGTCTCGACGTCGGCCAGGACGTCGCCGCTGGAGACCTTGTCGCCGACCTTCACGCGCCACTTGATGAGCGTGCCTTCCTCCATGGTGTCCGAGAGGCGGGGCATGGTGATCTCGATGGGCATGGTGGGGCTCCGTGGGCTCCGTGGTCAGCGGTCGATCTAATCGACATCCTATCAAGGGGACGGCAGCCCGTGTCAGGGCAGGGGAAGACGAGCGGACCTACAAAAGATATACTGCTGTCCTGTCGTCACGGGGATGGGCTGGGGGGCGGACCAGGACCATCTCGGCGGGCCTGGCGGCAGCGGGTCGTTCGGCAGTCGCCGATCCGCTGGACGTATCGTTGGGTCGTTGAGTTGATGGGGGAATGTCCGGACAAAGGGCCGGGACGTTTCGTTTTCATGAACAACAAAACAAGGAGCCTACTTGTGGCCCAGGGCAGCACGATCACGGTGGACGGCAATGAGGCCGCGGCATCGGTCGCCCATCGTCTGAGCGAAGTCATTGCGATCTACCCGATCACCCCGTCGTCGTCGATGGGCGAGCTGGCGGACGAGTGGTCGAGCAAGGGCCGTAAGAACGTCTGGGGCAC
>JADZET010000212.1 GCA_020850375.1 Phycisphaeraceae bacterium
CCGACGATGTGCTGTGCGTCAACGCGTACCCGAGTCTGTCCCTGCGGTCCAAGGTGGGCTCCGAGCCCTACGACTACCGCTGGTCCACCGAGGCATGGCGGAAGGATCTGGCGCGATTGCACGAGCATTGCCCCGGCCGGCCCATCTTCGTCACCGAGTTCGGCCACCCGGCGATCGAGGGGCTGGGCCAGGGCCCGTGGGGCATGGACGCGGCCGCGGCGGCTCTCGAGGCCGAATCGGCGGGCATGGACGCCCCCTATATCTGCGGGACGCTGGTCTGGTGCTGGGCGGATCACCCCTGGCCCGAAATGTACCTGCCCCCGGCCCAGAACCTGCACCTAAGTCCCTACGGCGTGATGACCCGTCAGCGTCAACCCAAGGGCCGTCTGACCGCCCTGGCCGGGGCGCTGCTCAGGGCCCGGCGCGAGCGTTATCGGTAGTTGGTGACATGCCCCGACGGGGCGCCGGATCATCCCGGATAAAAAGTTACTATCGACCCAGTTCGAGAGATTAAAAATATGAAACTTAGGAGATATTAAAAAAGGCGACGATCCTTGTAGGAATCGTCGCCCGGAGGGAAAAGAGAGACGTCTGAGTATGGGAGCGTGCGAGCGCGGCGGCCTGAACAATCCGTTGTTTTCGGCGGTTTTCCCTGAGAAATACGCGTCAGATCGGCCGCGAGCACGTCCCTTGATCTTGAGCTTGTCGGCGGGCTTTAGACACCCGTCATCCGCACGAACACGACAGTATCAAGCCATCGGCTTGATCATGCGTCGGTCAACAGATTTTTCGCTTCCTCGGTCGCGGCGGGCACCTTCTCGACCACCTCGGCCAGCCGGGCGGGCGTCAGGTTCAGCAGCTTGAGGATGTCGGGGTTGACCTCACTGACTTCTACGTCCCGGATGTACCCCAGGTTCGGCTGGGCGACGAGGATGTCGGCCACGTGGACCAGGGCGGTGAGCATGCGGCTGTTCTGGGCCACCTCCATCGGGCGATGGTGGTAGCCGGTGACCTGCACGAAATTGACGGGGAATTTCCACGTCGAGCAGAGACCGGCGCCGAACTGCTCATGGTTGGCGCCGATGACCTCGGTCTCGACCTGCCGCTGGGTCACGGCCGGCTCGAGCTGGAGCTTCTCGACGACCTCGACGAACTTGGGCCGGCGGGCCTGCATCTCGACCATCATGCCCAGGTCGTGGATCAGGCCGGCCAGGAACGCCTCGTCGGGCAGGCCCAGGCCGATCTTCTCGGCCAGCATCCGCGTGGCGGCGCCGGCGGCGATCGAGTGGGTCCACAGGTCGCGGGCGTTGAAGTGCGGGCTGATCTGGCCGCCGCGGAAGAGCTTGGCCAGGCTGGCGGCGATGGCGATGTTCTTCACGGCGTTGAGGCCCAAGAGCACGATGGCGCGATTCAGCGAGCCGATCTGGCCGGGCAGGCCGTAGAAGGCGCTGTTGACCACCTTGAGGATGCGGGCGCCCAGGGCCGGGTCGTTGGTGATGACCTTGTTCAGGTCCTGGGCCGTGGAGTCGGCGTCCTCGACGAGCCGGATGATCTTGAGCGTCACCTCCGGCAGCGTGGCGATGTGGCTGATCTCCTGGATCGCGTCCTTGACGATCTTGTCCTGATCGTTGCCGGGAGCTGCCGTGCTGGGATTCGCCGTGGTCGGGGTCATACACATGCTCCAAAACGCGGATCGGCAAGGGCCGTCCGGCTTAGGGTCATCATCGACGCCGGTGCGCGAGAACTTAAGCCTTGCCGCTTTTTTTGTCTGCAGCGGCGGGGAAAACCCTGCCGTCTGCGAGGCCGGTGGCGTAGAATCATGGCGACCGGCGGCCGGTCGCACGGCCGGGCAATGTCCTGTAACTCCCAGGAACCCCCAAGGGTGTCTCGTCATGCGGTGGTACTTCACGGATCAGGCCGGACGATTGCACACGTGGCTGCGCGCCGGGGGGACGCCGATGTGGGTCTTCAGGGCCGCGCTGCTGGCGGGGGCGGCGGTGGTGGTCCTGGCCCTGGCGATGCTCGGGCTGGCGGCCCTGCTGGTCGGGGGCGTGGTGTTCATCGTCCTGGCCGCGGCGGCGCGGGCCAACGCCTGGCTGCGGGGGCTCGTCCAACGCGTCACGCGCCGCGACGGCGAGGGCCGCGTCAACGTGCGGGTCATCTCCCGGTCGTAAGACCCACCCCCGTCCCGTGGGGCTTGGATTTCTCCTTCTTAAAGGCAAATTGATACATTGTCAGACCGTCCCCGCGGCGGTTCCTGATCCTTTTCCAGATCCACCCCGGCCCACCCCCGGCCCATCCAGGAGTGCGAACCATGCCCGACAAGATCGCCGACCAAGTCTTCAAGGCCCTGGACAACTTCGACATCGAGCTGCCCTCCTGGGGCTTCGCCGACACCGGCACGCGCTTCGGCAAGTTCTTCCAGGACGCCGCGGCCTCGACGGTCGAGGAAAAGTTCCACGACGCCGGCCTGGTGCATCAACTCACCGGCTGCTGCCCGACCGTGGCCGTGCACGTCCTGTGGGACTTCAAGCCCGGCCAGAGCCCCAAGGAGGTGGCCAAGCTCGCCCGCAAGCACGGCGTCCGGGTCGGCTCGATCAACCCCAACGTCTTCCAGGACCTGCACTACAAATTCGGCTCGTTCTGCTCCCCCTGGAAGAAAGCCCGCGAGGCCGCCCTCAAGCACACCCTCGACTGCGTGAAGATCGGCAAGGAGACCGGCTCCAAACTGCTGTCGATGTGGCTGGCCGACGGCACGAACTACCCCGGCCAGGACTCGATCTACCGCCGCAAGAAGGACCTCGAGTCCGCCCTGGCCAAGATCAGCTCGGCGATGAAGAAGCAGTGGCCCGGGGCGACGATGCTCGTCGAGTACAAGCCCTTCGAGCCGGCCTTCTACCACACCGACATCGCCGACTGGGGCATGGCCGCAGCCTTCGCCCGCGCCGCGGGCAAGAACGCCAAGGTCCTCGTCGACACCGGCCACCACCTGCCGGGGTGCAACATCGAGCACATCGTCGCCTTCCTGCTCAGCGAGGGCCTGCTCGGCGGCTTCCACTTCAACGATCGCAAGTACGCCGACGACGACCTGACGCTCGGCTCGATCGACCCCTACGCCGTGTTCCGCATCTTTGACCAGATCGTGCAATTCACCTTCGAGACCGGCAAGAAGCCGACGATCGCCTACATGGTCGACCAGTCGCACAACCTCAAGCCCAAGCTCGAGGCCATGGTCCAGACCGTCGACGAGGCCCAGAAGCTCTACGCCCGAGCCCACCTGGTCGACCGCAAGGCCCTGGCCATGGCCCAGAAGAACGCCGACGTCGTCGGGGCCGAGCGGATCCTGCGCGACGCCTTCGAGACCGACGTGCGCGGCCTGCTGGCGGAGTGGCGTCTGGCCCACGACCTGCCCGTCGACCCCCTGGCGGAGTTGCGTGCCAGCGGCGTCATCGCCAAGCTGGGCAAGGAGCGAGCCGCCGCCCGCAAGGCCCGCGGCGAGGTGCAGGCCGCCAGCTACGCCTAAACAGTCATGAACGATCGAGGTTCGAACAATACTCCGCCACAGCGGCCTCGATCCCTCGATGAGGTGCATCGGTCGGTGACGCTGCCGCGCGTCCATGGGCCGCTGCGCTGGTGGCGACGACTGCTGAGCTTCTCCGGCCCGGCCTACATGGTCAGCGTCGGCTACATGGACCCGGGCAACTGGGCCACCGACATCGAGGGCGGGGCACGCTTCGGTTACACCCTGCTCTGGGTCCTGCTGCTGTCGAACCTGATGGCTGTGCTGCTCCAAACCCTCTCGGCCCGCCTGGGCCTGGTCACCGGACGTGACCTGGCCCAGGCTTGCCGGGAGGATTATCCCGACCCTATCCGGTGGGTCCTCTTCGTCCTGTGTGAACTGGCGATCACAGCCTGCGACCTGGCGGAGGTGCTCGGCACGGCCATCGCGCTGAACCTGCTGTTCGGCCTGCCGTTGGAGTGGGCGGTGCTGATCACCGGCGTGGACGTGCTGCTGCTCCTGGCCATGCAGCGCTGGGGCATCCGCAAGATGGAGGCCCTGATCGTTCTCCTGGTCTTCACCATCGGGCTGTGTTTCGTGTTCGAACTGTTCCTGAGCAAACCGTCGGTGGGCGGGATCGCCCGCGGACTCATCCCGGGGGGGCTGACCGGGGCGCAGCTCTATATCGCCATCGGCATGCTCGGCGCCACGGTCATGCCGCACAACCTCTACCTGCACTCGGCCCTGGTCCAGAGCCGCGACGTCACCCGCACGCAGCAGGGCATTGCCCAGGCCTGCAAGTACAACCTGATCGACTCGGCCGTGGCCCTCAACGCAGCCTTCTTCGTCAACGCGGCCATCCTCATCGTCGCTGCCGCGACGTTCTGGTCCCACGGCATCGTCGTCACCGAGATCCAGCAGGCCCACAACCTCCTCAACGACGTGCTGGGCACGACCCTGGCCCCGATCGCCTTCGCTCTGGCCCTGCTCTGCGCCGGCCAGAGCTCGACGCTCACCGGCACACTGGCCGGGCAGATCACCATGGAGGGCTTCCTGCACCTGCGCATCCGGCCGTGGCTGCGCCGGCTGATCACGCGGATGCTGGCCATCGTGCCGGCGATGATCGTCATCGGGATCATGGGCGATGAGGGGACCTACAAGCTCTTGATTCTCAGCCAGGTAATCCTGTCACTTCAGCTGCCCTTCGCGGTCATCCCGCTGGTGCGCTTCACCGGCAGCCGGACCAAGATGGGTCCCTTCGCCAGCAAGTGGTGGGTCAAGATCCTGGCCTGGGTGGTGACGAGCCTGATCGTGGCCCTCAACGCCAATCTGGCCTACGAGGCAATCGACGGCTGGCTCGAGGCGGCCGGGCCGTGGCGGCTGGTCGTGCTGCTGCTGGTCATCCCGTTGGCCGTCGGGCTGGGGCTGCTGCTGCTGTGGATGGCGCTGCGGCCGGAGAAGCACGGCCCGACGGCGGCCGCCCCGGACGTGGCCGACATCACCCGCCGGGCCATGACCGAGGGGCTCAAATTCAGCCGCATCGGCGTGGCCCTCGAGGCCGGCCCGGACGACGCCCAGACGCTCGCCGAGGCCGTCGCCCTGGCCCGGACCCACCGGGCCGAGCTGGTCCTGATGCATGTCGTCGAGGGTGTCGGGGGGCAGTGGTACGGCCAGCAGGCCAACGACGCCGAGCGCCGGGCGGACGAGCTCTACATGGAGCAACTCACTCTGCAGATCCGCCAGAGCTCCGCGGCCAACGACTTCGCCGGCGTCCGCTCCGTGCTGGGCTACGGCGCGGTGCCCGCGGAGCTGGCCCGCCTTGCCCGTGAGCAGCAGCTCGATCTGATCGTCCTGGGCGGCCACGGCCACCGCCGGCTGGCGGACCTCTTCCGCGGCGAGACCATCACCGGCGTCCGCCACGGCGTGGCGATCCCGCTGCTGGCCGTGCGCAAACGAGGCAACTAGCGGTTCCGTCTAAATCGAGTAGATTGTCGCGATCACCCCTCTCTACGGGACCCGATCATGGCCTACCTCCTCGGCATCGACATCGGCACCTCCGGCACCAAGACGCTCATCTGCGACGAAAAGGGCAAAGTTCTGGCCACCGCCATGGCCGAGCACGACCTTTTCGCGCCCAAGCCCGGCTGGTCAGAGCAGGACCCCAAGCAGTGGTGGTCCGCCACCTGCGCCGCGACAAAGGCCGTGCTCCGCAAGGCCAAGGTCAAGGCCAACGACGTCTCGGCCATCGGCCTGTCCGGCCAGATGCACGGCTCGGTCTTCCTGGCCGACGGCGTCAACCCGCTGCGGCGGGCCCTGCTCTGGAACGACCAGCGCACGGCCGAGCAGTGCACCGCCATCGAGGCGGCCGTCGGCGGGCGGTCCAACCTGATCGAGATGGTCGGCAATCCGGCCCTGACGGGCTTCACCGCCCCGAAGATCCTCTGGGTCCGCCGGCATGAGCCGGCGGTCTACGAGAAAACAAAACACGTCCTCCTGCCCAAGGACTACATCCGACTGTGCATGACCGGTGAATACGCCACGGAGGTCGGCGACGCCTCGGGCACGCTGCTCCTGGACGTCAGGAAGCGGGCGTGGAACCTGGACGTCCTGGCCAAGCTCGGCATCGACAAGGCCCTCCTGCCTGCCTGCTTCGAGTCGCACGTCGTCTCGGGTCGGCTGCACAAGGCCGGCGCCAAGGCCTTGGGCCTCAAAGAAGGCACACCCGTCGTCGGCGGCAGCGGCGATCAACCGGCCGGGGCGGTGGGCAACGGCATCGTCACCCCCGGAATCGCTTCGGCGACGCTGGGCACTTCCGGGGTGGTCTTCGTGCACGCCGAGAAACCGACCTACGACCCGCAGGGCCGCGTGCACACCATGTGCGCCGCCGTCGAGGGCCAGTGGTGCGTCTTCGGGTGCATGCTCTCGGCCGGCGGATCGTTCCAGTGGTTCCGCAACAAGCTCGGCCAGGATGAAGTCGCGGCGGCCAAGAAGAAGAAGGTCGACCCCTACACGCTCCTGATCGCCCAGGCCCAGAAGGCTCCCCCCGGCAGTGAGGGGCTCTACTTCCTGCCCTACCTCACCGGCGAGCGCTGCCCCTATCCCGACCCCAACGCCCGCGGCGGCTGGATCGGCCTGACCGCCCGGCACGACCGCCCGGCGATGATCCGCTCCCTGATCGAGGGCGTGACCTACGGCATGGCTGACGC
>JADZET010000213.1 GCA_020850375.1 Phycisphaeraceae bacterium
CTGGGCGAAGGGCAGGTCCATGCTGATCGTCAGCACGGCGGCCTTGTCGCCGAGCTTGCCGGCCTCCTCATTGAATCGGCGGGTCTGCAGGTCGCAGATGCCCGTGTCCAGCGAGGGGACGACCGAGAGGATGACCACCTTACCCTTGTAGTCCGCGAGCTTCTTCTCGGACAGGTCGGTGGCGACGGCCGAGAAGTCGGGGGCGGGCTGGCCGACCGCGATGGTCTGGCCGACGAGGGTGACGGGCTTGCCTTTGAACGTGACCGAGGCCATGAGCGTCTCCTGGTGAATGGGGCTGCCGCACCGCGGATCAGGGGCGCCGCGTCGATGGCGGGCGAGGCCGGTGCGGGTGTGCGGTGATTCTAGGGCCATGACGGCCCGGGACAAGTGGCCGGGAGATTCCCTAAGAAGGGCGATCAAAGGAGGTCTGCGGGTGATGCCCAAGCCCTCGGCTGCCGCGCTTCGAGCCGTTCGTGGCTCAGAAGATCATCACGCGGGAGGGGCTGCCGTCGGCCCGGATGACCGATTGCTCCATCTGCAGGGCGACGTAGGCCTCCTCGGCCGAGACCGGCGGGGGCGTGCCGCTCTTGACGGTCGACACGAACAACTCGAGCGAGCGCTGCACGGCCTGTTGCAGGTCATTGGGTGCGGCATCGGCGGCGGGCAGCGGCGGCAGCTCCGTGGCCGTCTCGATGCGGAGCTGGCCCGCGAGCCGGTCCTTGCGCGTGCTGTCAATCCGCAGGGTCGCCTGCTCGGTCACGAGCTTGAGATCGAACATCTCGCGGTCGTATCGCTGGTAGGCAGAGGAAGTGATCACGGCCACGTGCCCCTGATGGTAGGAGAAGGTCGCCGTGACCATGCGTGTGGGAAAGAGCACGATGCTCCGGCGATCCGGCCAGAGGTCGGCCAGCAGGCCCGGCTCGTGCTGCTGGACGGACTGGACCGATTCGGGCCTGCCCAGCAGGTAATGGATCAGGTCGAGCATGGGGTGCCAGCAGAAGCTGTTGGCGTGGACGGTCAGGAAGATGGGCCGGCCGAGGTAGCCCGCGTCGAGCGACTGCTTGATCCACTGGATGAGCGGCAGCCAGCGGAAGTGCATGGCCACGGCCAGGCGTCGGTCGGCGGCGCGGGCGGCGTCAGCCACCTGGTGGGCGGCCTCGAGCGTGTGGCCGAGGACCGGCTCGCACAGCACGTGGCAGCCGTGCCGCAGCGCGGCGATCGCCTGGTCGGCGTGCTGTCGCTCGGGGCTGGCGATCGAGACCATCTCGGGCTGGACCTCGCGGAACATCCGCTCGAGGTCATCGTAGGCGGGAACACCGTACAGCTTGCCCAGGCGCGTCGCGCCGGAGAGGTCGGTGTCACAGACCGCCGCCAGCGGCGCCTCGGCGCAGCGCGCATGAACCGCCGCAAAGAACCGGCCGGCCTGACCGGAGCCGATCACGACCGCACGTAAACTCATGCTCTTGCCCCGGCCGGCCGAATCCCGTGGCCGATGCCGATGATCAACATGCCCCTCATTTACCCGGCCCGAAGTTGGAACGACGATATCAATCCGCGGCTCGCCTCGTCAATACCTCCCGGGATAAAGTCAACGAAATGGGTCGCTTTCTTGAGACCGCTTGATTCTTCATGTCGCCCCGTTCGGCGGGATTCGGTCGCCGCAACCGGCCGTCCTTGTGCGGTTCGCATCGTGTAAACTCGCCGGCGCCACGATTGTTGTTCAACCCATGGACGCACCGCATGGAGTTTGTCCCCCTCGGCCGCAGCGGCGTGAAGGTCTCGAGGCTCTGCCTCGGCACGGTCAACTTCGGCCCGCAGACGCCCGAGCCCGAGGCCCGCGACATCCTCGACGCCGCCGTCGAGGCGGGCGTCAACTTCATCGACACGGCCGACACCTACGGCAAGTTCTTCACCCGCCCGGGCGTCGGCGGCCGCCCCGGATGGACCGAGGAGATCCTCGGCCGATGGCTCAAGGACCGGCCCGGCCGGCGCGACCAGATCGTCCTGGCCACCAAGTGTTACATCGAGCGCAGCCCAGACATCAACGATCGTGGCCTGTCCGCCTACCACATCCGCCGCGCCGCCGAGGGCAGCCTCCGCCGGCTGGGGGTTGACCACGTCGACCTCTACCAGATGCACCACGTCGATCGCCAGACGCCGTGGGACGAGGTCTGGCAGGCCCTGGAAACCCTGATACGCCATGGAAAGATCACTTACGTCGGCTCCTCGAATTTCGCCGGCTGGGACATCGCCACCGCCTGCCAGGCCGCCCGGCAGCGCGGACTCTTGGGCCTGGTCTGCGAGCAGAGCAAGTACGGGCTGTTGTGCCGCACGCCGGAGCTGGAGGTGCTGCCCGCCTGCCGTCACTACGGTTTGGGTGTGATCGCCTGGAGCCCGCTGAACAACGGCCTGCTCGCGGGCATCGAGACGCTCGACGAGATCGCCCGCCGCGGCGACGAGGGCTCGCTCAAGAATCTCGAGCGTCACCGCCCCAGGCTCGAGCGTTACGAGGCCCTGTGCCGGCGGATCGGCCAGAAGCCCGCCCGGGTCGGCCTGGCGTGGGTGCTGGCCAACCCCAACCTCACCGGGCCGATCATCGGGCCACGCACCATCGAGCACCTCCAAGACGCCCTGGCCGCGGCGGAGCTGCACCTCGACGCCGAGACGATGGCCGAGCTCGACGCCATCTTCCCCGGCCCCGGCGGCGAGGCGCCCCAGGCCTACGCGTGGTGAACGATCAGCTCTTCGCCGGCGGCTCGGCACGGGACACGGCGTCCATCGCTCGCAGCAGGAGCGTCGTCTGATACACGCGTGGCTCCCCCGGATGCTCGGCGAAGCTCTGGGCCTTTTCCAGCAGGAAAGGCCTGAATCGCTCGACCGCGGATCGGTCGCCCAGTTCATCAGCCAGCAGCACCAGCGCCGCCAGCACGTCCCCGCCGGCCCAGTCCTCCTCGGCCGACACCTTCTCGCCCGTCCGCCCCAGGTAATGCACGCGCAGGTCCGGCAGACGGGCGATCGCAAAGGCCAGCACCCCCCTGCCGATCTCGGGGGCTGACCTCGCCACGCCGCGCGCCACCGTGGCCGAGTTACCCAGGTGAATAATGTCGTTGGGCGAGAACGCGATGCCCTCCCCCGCCCCCGGAAGGGTGGGCATGAGTGTCAGCACCTCGGGCTGAACGATCTCGTGCAGCAGGCCGCACGGGGCGACCGCCTTGCGGATCAAGGACGTCGAACGCTCAGCTGCGTCCGCCAACGCCGGATCGCCCGTGTCCTTGGCGACCTCCGCCAACAGGTCCGGGTCATAGTCAACCAGATACGAATTGGTGGCGAAGGCGCGGGTCTGGAGATTGAAGTAGTTGCGGATGAGCCAGATGTTCTGGTCAACCGCCGCGTGCCGGGCGTAGGCGTGGAGGATCAGCACGGCCAGGTCTCGATCGCCCGGCCGGTTGAATAAAGCGCCGCCGCGCCAGAGCGCCTCGGCCAGCCGCAACGCCTCGGTCGTGCCGCTGGCGTCGCGCGCTTCGCCGGGGCGATACCGCCACGCCACCATGCCGTCGGTCACCGGGTCCGACGCGTCGTGGACCAGCAGGTGAGTCACGGCCTTCTCACGGAGCCGCTGATACAGATCCCGGTCCTCCATCTCAATCGCCAGGAGCATCATTTCGGTCAGGTCGATGGCATAGACATAGCCGTCGGGCCGTTGCAGCGTGTCACGGGAAACAGCATCCCGGAGGAGCTGATCGAGCGCCTGCGTGATCCTCGCCGCGCTCCAGGGCGGGGATTTCTCGGCCTGATCCCCGGCCATCGCGGCCCAAGGGGCCATCAGCACGATCGCGAGCCACGCGGAGATTGTCCCGGTTTTTCTCATAACCTGATCGTAACGAGCCCGGGTCCGCGTGGACAACGTAGAATTGATGAGCCGCCGGGTTGGAGGCTGGACATGTCATCTTTCTCTCGCGGGTATCGAAGCTGCATCCACGCAGTGCTCGCCATGGCGGCGATGCTGACGGCCCAGGCCGCGCCGGCCGTCATGCCCTCGCAGGCGACGCTGGCCGAGACGCAGCCGAGCATCGAGCCGACGCTGAACCTCGAGGCCTGGCGGAGCATGCCCCTGGGCGTGCTGGCCACGGAGCTCTCGCCGGCGACGCTCTTGAGCGCCCAGTCCCATGAGCTGGGCCTGTTCCGGAACATGGCCGCGTGGGGCCAGGGCGCACCGACGCACCTGGCGATGGCCGCGGACGCGGGCGTGAAGGTCTTCGCCGCCGATTCGCCCATCGACGCGACGATGAGTGAGGCCTGGCTGCTGGTGTGGTTCGCCGACGCCAAGGGATGGGATCGCTGGGACGCGCCGGTGCTGATCGTGCTCGAGCACAAGCCCGCGTCGATCCATCTCGACGACAGAGGACTGACGCTGAACTTCGGCGACAAGCCCGCCGGGCTCGTGGCGGTGATGCCGCTGTGGGGCTACGACAAGATCGCCCTGAGCCCCGACGAGGACTTCCGCAAACAGCACGACCTGCCGAGCCGGGGGCTCTACACCCGGCCGTGGAGCGCCTCGCTGCCGGACGAGGTCGTCAAGCGCTGCCGGTACTTCGCCAGCGTCCTGCGGCTGTTCCCCGTGCACCTCCGCGAGACTTTCGCCCTCGACGGTGACGCGCTGGTGATGCGCAGCAAGCTCACCTGGCTGATGATCGATGACGATTGGAGAACGCCTGCCATCAAGCTCGCCCCCCTGCCGCCGACGCTGGGCCTGGCGTGGTGGTCCGGCCAACACGTCGCGGACAAACCCTTCCCCATGCGGTTCAGTGACCCGATCACCGACCCGGACGTGATGACGTCCTACGGCCCGTGGCTCGGCGTCGAGGGCAAGGATGACTATGAGGTGCGCTTCGACGTGCTGCAGTACGTGCGTCAGACCGTCGACACGCCCGACATCGCCAAGCTCGAGGCGAATCCCCTGACGCGCCCCGTGCTCGACCTGCTGCGAGAGAAGATGGCCAAGAAGTTCCAGGGCACGCGCTGGGAGGAGATCTGGGATTACGAGGTCGAGCGATCCTACGGCGGGCCGGGGCTCTACTGCTGGCAGGTCATGGGCGACCGCTGGTACGGACAGGCCCAGCGGCTCGTCGGCCCCGAGACACGTCGGAAGATGCGGGACGTGATCGACGCCTACCTGCGGAACTGGGTGCTCGATGAATCCAAGTACACCCCCTTCCAGGGGATGCTCCTGTTCGTCGGGCCGGGCATCGGGACGTGGGGCGGGTACGACGACGCGGGCAAATTCTCCACGAACCTGCTCGACACGATCTGGCATCTGGCGTATTACGGCGACGACTGGTCCACGCTCGACGGCCGATGGCCCATGCTCAAGCGATTCTTCATCACCCCGCTCGAGTGCGACTGGAAGGGCGTGGGCCGTTACGGCATCGCGGAGATGGGCGACGAGGCCGCCCCGCCCATCGCCTACGCGCGCCTGGCGTGGCACTCCGGCGACGTGGATCAGTACGCCTGGGGCTGCTACATCTTCGCCCGCGAGCTGGTTCATCACTACGTCAAACAGGCAGGCTCGGCCTACTTCCGGGGGCACCAGCCCTACCAGAGCATGGAGCCGATGCGGGGCAAGGTCTGGCTGACCAACCTCTGGGGCGACGTCATCGGCTGGCAGATCGACGGCCCGATCTACCCGGAGCAGACGGGCGAGCGGCAGTCGAACAACCGCTGGGTGCGCTTCTCGAGCTTTGACGTGGCCCGGTTCTACCACGACGTGCTGCCCAAGGAGGTCAGGGCCGAGCTCGACGACCTGACCGAGCGGGCCCGCCGGGCGAATGACCAGGACGTCTTCTACAAGATCCACAGCGAAGCGGCCCACATCGCGCCGTCGCTGGTCCGCCTGCGGGCGATGCTGACCGATGACACGCCCCAGGAGCTCTTGACGCTCGCCCCGCTCGAGAGCTGGGACCTCTTCCGGGCCAGCGACTACGCGGCGATGACCGTCTCGGTCCTGCGGGCGGATCCCGGCGCGCGGCGGCCGCTGGTGGAGCTGATCCCGCCGCTGCGGACCAACGAGGTGCTGGGGCTCGAGCGCCTGGGCCTGACGGATCCCTCGACGTCGCTGGTGCTGGCCGTGCGTACGCCGGACCCGGTGCGGGTGTACAAGGCCATGCGCTATTGGCCGGCGTTGACATGGAGCAGCTGGCCGTCGCCGATGCCCGCCAAGTCGTGGAAGCAGGGGAGTTGGTGGTCGTTCGGGCAGGTGATCCCGGCCGGCGTCGAGGGGCGGGGCATGACCAGCGAGCGCCTGAACTGGAACACGCGCCTGTGGTGGATGGACCCGAACACGCCGACGGACGCCGAACCGGCGGCCGAAGATCCATAGCCCCGGCACGTTGATCGATCTCAGGCCGCGTGCTTGTCCGCGTCGAAGCTGACGCTGTTGCGACCGGCAAGTTTGCTCTGGTAGAGCAGTTCGTCCGCCCGTTTGAGGACGGCGGCGGGGTCGTCACCGCGACGGGTGGCGGTGGCCCCCACGGAGATGGTCACGCAGACCGACCGGCCGGCCATGCGCAGGCTCGACCGTTCGACGAGCATGCGGATGCGTCGGCTGATGGTCTCGATCCCGGGGTAGTCCACGCCGTCGAGCAGGACGAGGAACTCGTCGCCCCCCCAGCGGGCCACGAGGTCGAAGCACCGGCAGGCGCTGCCGAGGGACTGGGCGACCATCTTGAGCGCGTGATCGCCGATGTCGTGGCCGAAGGCGTCGTTGAGGCGTTTGAAGTGGTCGATGTCGATCAGCAGCACGCCCGAGACCCATCCGCTGCGCCGGCACTGGTCGAGCCGGGCGGCGAGGATGGCCTCGGCGTAGCGCCGGTTGGCCAGGCCTGTCAGCGGGTCGGTGTGGGCCAGGCCCTCGAGCCGGCGGATGTTCTCCATGGCCTGGAGCTTGGCGGAGTTGTCGGTGAAGATCTCCACGGCCCCGGCCGGCTGGCCGTCCTGGCCGGGGATGGGGTTGGTGCGGACCTGGACCGGCACGCGGTGGCCGTCCTTGTGCCGCAGGTAGACGTCGTGGCAGCAGCGCTGGCCGCACCGGATCGAGTCGGTCAGCGGGCAGCCCTCCTGGCACAACAGACGACCGGACTCGTCGACATGACCGAGCAGGTTGTCCTGGCAGAAGTGGCCAACGACCTCGGCGGCGGTGTAGCCGGTCAGCCGCTCGGCCGCCTTGTTCCAATAGGTGATCCGGCGATGGCGGTCCACGAAGTAGACGCCGTCGTCGAGGTGATCCAGCAGTGTGCGGTAGAACTCGGAGACGTCGGCCATGATCAGGCCTCCAACCCCCTCCCTCAGCCCCGTCACCCCAGAAAGGATCGGCCAAAAACCTTAGAGCCTTGATCGGACCCGATTTTCGGCGTCTGCCGCCTCCGCCAGGCGTTTCTACGGATCGCCCGCCGGCAGGGCGATGCAGAAGTCCGACCCGCGCCCGACCTCCGAGTGCACGCGCAGGACCCCGCCGTGGGCGTCGACGATCCGTCGGGCCGTGGGCAGGCCCAGGCCGGTGCCGCCGCGCCGTGTGGTGAAGTAGGGCTCAAAGATCCGGCCGAGATTTTCCGCGGCGATGCCCGGGCCGGTGTCGGTGACGTGGATCTGGACCTCGTCCTGGCCCTGCTGGCGGACGCGCTCGGTGCGGACGATCAGGTCGCGTGCCCCGCCGTGGGGCTGGTTCTTCTGCCGAGCGGCCTCCATGGCGTGCACGGCGTTGAGCATGAGGTTGAGGATGGCCTGCTTGAGGTGGGCCCCATCGACGGCGGCGGTGGCGGGCTGGGCGCCGAGCTGGGTGCGGACCTGGACGCCGGCGGCCGCGGCCTGGGGGCTGAAGAAGTCGGCCAGTTCGTCGACGAGGGTGTTCAGGTCCGTCGGCGAGCGGTCGAGCTCAAGCCGGCCGGCGAAACGCAGGAAGTCCTCGAGGATGTCGCGCAGGCGCTGCGTCTCGCGGGTCAATGAATCGAACCGTCGGCCGACGCGCCCGAGCAGCTCCCTGTCGGCGTCCGAGGGCGCCTCCTGCCCGGCGAGCTGGCGGAGGTCCTCCTGGATGAGCTGGATGTTGAGGTTGACCGAGGACAGCGGGTTCTTGATCTCGTGGGCCAGGCCGCTGGTGAGCGTGCCGAGCTCCGCGAGGCGTTCGGCGGCGCGGGCGCGTTCGAGCAGGCGTTGCACCCGCCGGGCCGTGCGGCGTGCGGTCAGCAGCACCAGGGGCAGGCAGAGCACAAACCCCGCGACCGCGGCCGCGCCAAGGTAGAAACCATTCATCGCCGCAGGAGCATATCCTCGAGCCGCGGGCACGTCATCCGCCGGACGAACCCCCTGCCGACCACACCCCCCGTGCCTGCTTCCCCCAGCCGCGGGCCGTGACCATCCCCCTCCCGTTGCCGATGCCGAGCCTGTCTTACGACGTCTGCGCAGCGACGGACGGCGCCTCGGTCTTGGCCTCCTCCGGAGCGCCGGCGGCGCGCTTGACCTGACGGGCCTGAAGACCTTTGTCGCATTCGATCAGCTCGTACTCGACCGGTTCGCCGTCCTTGAGCAGACGGAAGCCCTGGCCGTCGATGTGGCTGTAGTGGACGAAGACGTCCTGCCCGGCCGGGCCGACAATGAAACCATACCCCTTCTTCGGATCAAACCACTTGACTGAAC
>JADZET010000214.1 GCA_020850375.1 Phycisphaeraceae bacterium
GAGAAGCCGCTGAAGCTGCCGCCGCAGAAGGCGGATCTGGTCGAGTTCATGGTGGCGGACCTGCGCGACTCGACCAAGCAGTTCGAGGAATGCCTCAAACAGGCCCGGAACGACGCGACGCGGCAGGACGCCTCGGCCCACCTGGCGGAGCTGGCCGACGCGCTGGTCAAGACGGCGGACTTCTTCGACCTGGCGGACCTGACGCGGCTGACGAAGCTGCTGGTGGCGGTGGCGCCGAAGCTGGCCGAGGCCGAGGGCTCGATCCTCAGCGAGGTCGCCATTCGCGTGCGGGGCATCGAGAAACTCATCAACCAGCAGGCCGACGCGCTGCAGCGCGGCAAGCAGCTTAGCTGGAACCTTGGCACGTTCATCGAGCGATTCGAGGCGCTGATCGCCGGGCGATCGTTGGCGGCGGATCTTACAGGCAAGCATCAGAACGACGTGGACAAGCTGCTGGCGCTCGACGGCGTGACGCCCGGGACAGCGGCGGGCGGGGCGTCGCCGGCGCCACCCGCCGCGGCTGTCGCGACGGCCGAGGAGCACGAGGCGGAGCATGTCCATGAGGCGGAGCATGACGCGACGGCGAAGACGGCCGCGGGTCCTGCCTCGGAGGCGGCGAAGAAGAATCTCGCCGAGGCCACGGTGCGCGTGGAGGTTTCACGGCTCGAGGACCTCTTGAATCTCGTGGGGCAGATGGTGCTGACGAAGAACCGGCTGTTGGCGCTGTCGCGGCGGCTGCGCGACCACCACGTGCCGACGGAGTTCGCCGAGAACGTGACGCAGGCCTCGAGCGACCTGGACCGGCTGACGAGCGAATTGCAGGTCGGCGTGATGCGGACGCGGATGCAGCCGCTGGCCAAGCTGTTCGACCGTTATCCGCGCGTCATCCGGGACATCGCGCGTATGACGGGCAAGAAGATCGATCTGGAGGTCCAGGGCAAGGAGACGGAGGTTGACAAGAGCGTGCTGGAGCTTTTGGCGGACCCGCTGGTGCACATCCTGCGCAACTCGGCGGATCACGGGGTGGAGCAGCCGGACGTGCGGGCTGCGGGGGGCAAGGCCGAGATGGGCAGGGTGGTGTTGACGGCCGAGCACCAGGGCAGCCACGTGCGCGTGGCGGTGACGGACGACGGCAAGGGGCTGGACCGAGAGGTGCTGGGCCGCAAGGCGGTGGAGAAGGGGCTGACGACGGTTGATCAGCTCTCGACAATGAGCGACGACCAGGTGTTCCGGTTCATCTTCGCCCCCGGTTTTTCGACGGCGGAGAAGATCTCCGACCTGTCGGGGCGTGGGGTGGGGATGGACGTGGTGAACACGAACGTGGCGAAGATGAACGGGTCGGTGAACATCTTCTCGGGCAAGGGCAAGGGGACGACGATCGAGATTTTGATCCCGCTGACGGGGGCGATCATGCCGGCGATGATGGTGGGGGTGGGCAAGCATCTTTACGCGATCCCGCTGCAGACGGTGGCGGAGATCGTGCGGCCGGAGGCGTCGGAGATCCACTCGGTGCGTGGGGCGCCGGTGATGCGTCTGCGCGACAGCGTGCTGCCGCTGGTGGACATGCGCAAGCGTCTGCACGAGACGGGGGACGAGGTGTCGCAGCGGTTCGCGGTGGTGGTCGGCGTGGGCGGTCAGAAGGCCGGGCTGATGGTCGACCGGCTCGTGGGTCAGCAGGAGATCGTGATCAAGCCGTTGGATGACCAGTACACCAAGGGGGGCCCTTTCAGCGGGGCCACCATTCGCGAGGACGGCGACGTGAGCCTGATCCTCGACGTCGTGCAGTTGATTCGGACCAGCCAACCCGCCGGCGCGCCGGCCGTCCGGGCCGCGGCCTGAACAGGAGATTGAACGTGGACAGCAGTTACATCACGCCGTTCATCAAGTCCGTGCAGAACGTCTTCGAGACGATGCTGCAGCTGAAGGTCGACATCGGCGAGCCGGCGCTCAAGCGTTCGGGCGACCCGTCTTACGACGTGTCGGGGATCATCGGCATGTCCGGCGACCTCGAGGGCTCGATCGTGCTGAGCTTCCCGACGGCGACGGCCGAGCGGGTGGTGAGCCTGTTCGTGGGGACAGACATGGCCCACAGCCACGCGGACTTCCCCGACGCGGTGGGCGAGTTGGTAAACATGATCTCCGGCGGGGCCAAGGCCCAGTTCGCGGGCAAGCACGTGAGCATCACCTGCCCGTCGGTGGTGATCGGCAATGACCACGCCATCCACGGGGCCAAGGACGTGATCTGCATCCACCTGCCCTGTCAGAGCGACTGCGGACAGTTCGCCGTCGAGGTGTCGATCAAACAGTCCTGCCTCAAGCCCGCCGCCGCCACCGCCTCCGCGGGCGCCGGGGCGAAGAAGGCCTGAAACCCAAAGCCAGCAGCGCAAGGATAGCCAGCCATGAAAATCCTTCTTGTCGACGACTCCAAGACGATGCGGAATATCCAGAAGGGCATCCTCGGACAGCTCGGGTACAGCGACGTCCAGGAGGCCTGCGACGGGCTGGACGCGATGTCCAAGGTGGGCGCCTTCCAGCCGGACCTGCTCCTGGTCGACTGGAACATGCCGAACATGGACGGGCTGACCTTTGTCAAGCAGTTCCGGGCCAAGGGGTTCAAGTCACCGATCATCATGGTCACCACCGAGGCCGAGAAGGCCCGCGTGGTCGAGGCGATCAAGGCCGGTGTCAACAACTACGTGGTCAAGCCCTTCACGCCCGACGGGCTGAGTGAACGGATCAAGGAGACCCTGGCCCGAGCCGCCGCGTAGGCGGTCGGACCCGGGGGAACAGCGATGAGCGATCCGCAACCGACCACCCATGTTCGGGTGCTGATCGATCGGGACCAGACGTCGGCGGAGTTGCTGGTCCCGGGCGAACTGCCCAGAGAACTTCTGACGGTGGAGCTCTGTGTCGAGGAGCTGCGTCGTTGCGGGGTGTCGCTCAATCCATCCGTTCTGCAGGCGGTCGCTGAACTGGTGCGCGAGGCCTCGTCGCGTGACACGGACCTCCGACGAGTCGTCGCCCGGAGCGCCCCGACGCGGCACGGCCAGAACGCCCAGATCCAGTGGCATGTCGCGGGCTCTGAGGCCAAGGACAGCCAGCCCCTGAGCCACTACGACCGCAGCGCCTTCCAGATGGTCAAGGCCGGCCAGGTCATCGGTCAGATCGTCCAGGCCACCGACGGTCAGGACGGCATCGACCTGTTCGGCAAGGTCCTGGCGGCGCGGCCTGGTAAGTCGCTGCTGCCCCGGATCGATGGGTCGATCAGCAAGGACGCCCGAGGCCAGCTCGTGGCCCAGACCGACGGGGTGCTGAGCGTCACGCAGGACGCGGTGGCGATCCGCCAGTTCCTGGAGGTGCGGGACTACGTGGACTTTTCGACCGGGAACATCGAGTTCGCCGGCGACGTGCGGGTGGGCAAGGGTGTGCGGGACTGCTTCAAGATCCAGGCCCAGGGCTCCGTGGAGGTGCAAGGATTGATCGAGGCGGCGACCATTGAATGCCAGGGTGATCTGACGGCGCTCGGCGGGTTCGCCAGCCACAGCAACGGCGGGCAGGCGCAGGTCGGGGGCAGCCTGCGGGCGAAGTATCTCGACAACGTGCGCGGGCAGGTCCGCCACGACCTGGTCGTCGATAAGGAGGTCATCAACTGCGAGCTGACGGTCAGCGGACAGATCCGGTCGCCCCATGCGGCGATCATCGGCGGGCGCGTGACGGCCTGCGGGCAGGTCGAGATCGCGGCGCTGGGCAGTCCCGGCGCGGTGGCGACGCACCTGGTGCTGGGCACGGTGGCACGTCTCGAGCCCATGCGGCAGCGGATCGAAGACATCCACGACAAGCTCGCGCAGACCACCGAGAAACTTCGTGAGCAGCAGCAGCAGCTGATCAGCACCGTCGGCCGGCGTCCGACGGCCTCGGACAAGGAGAGGCAGACCGAACTGACTTACGAGCTGGCCACCGACCAGGCGGCCCTGGCTCGCGCGCAGCTGGCGATGCACGAGCTCAAGGCTCGGATCGACAAGTTCCGGGAGGTGGGGGTGAAGATCCATCGCGTCCTGCACGCGGGCGTGGTGCTGGACGTCGAGGACATCAGGTACAAGGTGACCGCTCAGACCAAGGGGCCGCTGAGCGTCGTCGAGGGCTCGCGGGGCGAGCTGCTCTACCGCGTGGCCGACGGTCAGGCCCGGCCCCTGATCCAGATCGCTCACACCCAGGCCCGCGCCGCGTAGGCGCGATGTCAGCGAAAGGTTTGTCCCATGCGCGTCCTGGTGGTTGACGACTCGGCCTTCATGCGGCGAGCCATCAAGCAGATGCTCCAGAGCGATCCGGCGATCGAGGTCGTCGGCCTGGCCTGCAACGGCAGGGAGGGCTTCGAGCTGGCCAAGAAGCTCACGCCCGACGTGATCACCCTGGACATCGAGATGCCGGAGATGGACGGGCTGACGGCCCTGCGGCACATCATGCGCGAGTGCCCGACGCAGGTGGTGATGGTCAGCTCGCTGACGACCGAGGGCTCGCACGCCTCGCTGAC
>JADZET010000215.1 GCA_020850375.1 Phycisphaeraceae bacterium
CCCGGCTGCGGCGCGATCGTCGCCATGCTCGAGTCGGCCAGCGGCGTCAAAGCCTTCAGCCCCGGCAAGCCCAGCCCGATCATGATGCGAGCAGCCCGCAAGGAGCTGGGCCTGACCGCCGACCAGACCGTCATGATCGGCGACACCATGGAGACCGACATCCTCGGCGGCGTGCAGATGGGCTACAAGACCATCCTCGTCCTCTCCGGCGGCACCAAGCGCGAGGACCTGGAGCGATACGCCTACGGCCCGGACAAGATCGTCGGCTCCCTGGCTGACCTCGACCCCGACGCCCTGGAGGCGGAGTTCTCCAAGCGAGGGCCCGGCGCGCCGACGCCCGAGGACTCGCTCCTCGGCGCCGCGGCGTGAGCGGCGCCGGCGGTGGTATCCTGATGACCGATGGACTCGGCCCACACCACCGCTGCGCCCGCCAAGCGCCAGATCCTCGGCGCCATGACCGGCACGAGCCTGGACGGCCTGGACGTGGCATTGGTCGAGGTCCACGGTCACGGCCTGGACATGACCGCGCGCTGCCTGCACCATGCGCAGTACCCGCTGGGCCCATTGGCCGGCGATCTGGCGGAGCTGGCCGGCGGCAAGGCGGTCACGCCGCTGGAATTGGCCCGCGTCGCCCGCAAACTCGGCGAGCTGCACGCCCAGGCCATCGCGGATTTCCTCGGTCACCACCGTCACACCTCGCCGTGCCTGGTCGCCGCGCACGGCCAGACGCTCTGGCACGCCCCGGCCGAGCACGTGAGCATGCAGCTTCTCGACCCCTGGCCGATCGTCCGCCGGCTGAACCTGCCGGTGGTCTACGACCTGCGTCAGGCCGACCTCGCCGCCGGGGGGCAGGGTGCGCCCATCACGCCGCTGGCCGACTGGATCCTCTTCCGCGATCCAAAGGAGCACCGCCTGGTCGTCAACCTCGGCGGGATCTGCAACGTGACATACCTGCCCGCCGGTGGACCACCCGAGACAGTCCGCGGCGAGGACATCGGCCCCTGCAACCTGATGATCGACGGCGTGGTGCGGGCGATGTTCCCCGATCAGCCCTTCGACCGTGATGGCCGGATCGCCGCGACGGGTCAGCCACATTCGATCCTCGGCGAGTGGGTCATGCAATCACCCTTCTTCACCCGGCCGCGCCCGCGCACGACCGGGCGCGAGGACTACCCCCCGGGCTGGGCGGCGGAGCTGGCGTGCAAGGCGACGCCACTGATGCCGCCGGCCGACGTCGTCGCCTCGGCGGTGGAAGTCGTGGCCAATCGGATTATCCAGTCGTGCCCCGCCGACGCCAAACCCCTGCGGATCATCCTCGCCGGTGGTGGGGCGAAGAACCCCGTGCTTGTGCAGCGCATTGCCGACCAGGCGGCCAACCTGGGCCTGGTGACCACCAGTCCCGGCATGGGCGTGCCCGTTGACGCCCGCGAGGCGGCGGAGTTCGCCGTGCTCGGGGCCCTGTCGCAGGACGGCGTGCCGATCACGCTCGCGGGGGTCACCGGCGCGGACCGGCCCGGTCGGGCGGGCGCGTGGGCCTACCCTTGAGTAGGGCACGCATCCTGCGTGCCAAGCATGGACGACCAGAACGCATCCCTTTGGCACGCAGGATGCGTGCCCTACAGTGCAGGAGACCGGCCATCGACGCACCACTCCCTGATCGCGGACATCTGCTGACCGAGGCCCGTCTGGCCGACTCGGCGAACCTCGACGCGCTGAGCACGGCCGACGTGCTGGCGGTGATGAACGATCAGGACGCCTTGATCCCGGCCGTGCTGCGTGCGGCCATCCCTGCGATCGCGGGCCTGGTCGACGCTGTGGCCGCGGGGATGAATCGCGGCGGCAGGCTGATCTACGTCGGCGCCGGCACGTCGGGCCGCCTGGGCGTGCTCGACGCCTCGGAATGCCCGCCGACGTTCTGCACCAGCCCGCGCCAGGTCGTCGGCATCATCGCCGGCGGTGATCCCGCCCTTCGCCGCAGCAGCGAGGGCAAGGAGGACGATCCCCAGGGCGCCGTGCCCGAGCTCGAGACGCTCGAGATCGACGATCGCGACACGGTCATCGGCATCGCCGCCGGCGGGACGACGCCCTACGTCCACGGCGCGCTGCAGCACGCCAAGGCACAGGGCAGCACGGTGGGCCTGATCACCTGCGTCCACGCCGACGCCGTGCAGGATCTCGTCGCGGAACTTCCGGGGCCGGGGCTGCACCTGATCGCGTTGCCCGTCGGCCCGGAGGTCGTCACCGGCTCGACGCGCCTCAAGGCCGGCACCGCCACCAAGCTCGCCCTGAACATGATCTCGACGGCGACGATGGTCCGACTGGGCAAGGTCTGGGGCAACCTGATGGTGGACCTGCGCGCCACCAACGCCAAGCTCCGCGACCGAGCCGCGCGGATCCTGATGAGCCAGACCGAGCTGTCGCGGGACGCCGCGCTGAGCCTGCTCAACGAGGCCGGCGGGAACGTCAAGCTCGCTCTCGTCATGGCCCTGGCCCGCTGCGGGATCGAGGACGCCCGCCGCCGGTTGGAGGCCGCAGGGGGTCAGCTGCGGCTCGTTCTCGGACCGCCGCGTTAAGGCGCTATCCGCAACCTCCAAATGCCTTTTCTGTGAAGCGGGGTAAGGTACGCTGCTCGATGTCTCTACAAGCGGTTCATTAGCCTGCAATCAATGCAAGAAGGGCCACTAAAACAGATACAAAACTCTTGACAGAGGGTTGCCGCTCGGTATAGTCGGCGACGGAGGGTGAGGAAGCGGGTTCTTGGCCGCTCTTCCTCCCAGGTGAAGTCACTATTCGTTCCCCTCGGCCGCTGTGGCTGGGTTGGAGGAGGTGTTCTGCAGTCTAAGTTTCTTAACCATCTGTTCTGCACAAGGAGAGGGAGATGAAAGCCGGGTATCTGTCATTGTGCGTGGTGATGGCATGTGCTGTGAGCTCGAGCGCCTCGGCCTTATTGTCAGACAACATCATTCAAGATGGAGACTTTGAGAACCTGTCGGGCCTGAAGCTGGCCGACTCGCCCCGGACGCTGGAGGAGATGTACGCAGGCACCAATCCCGTCCGCTCCTGGCAGTTCCATCCGGGCGGCATCGCGGCGGAGAACGCCGGCGGGTACGTGATCGGTCAGCCGTTCAGTGATCTGGGCAAATGGATCGGGGAGTGGGGCATCAACACCGCGTCCAATCCGCGTTCCCCGGAGACCATTCCGTCCATGGTCAACCGCTCGATCGTGCAGCGCGACGGTCAGCCCACGGGCATCATGGAGGGCGCAGGGTTCCGCAGTTGGGTCACACAGGTCGTTACCGCCCCAGTGGGGCACACCGCCGGCCCCGCAGTCATTGACTTTGATTACTGGTTCAATCAATGGGAAACCAACCCGGGCGATGCCGATAGCATCTTCCACGTGTGGGTTGGAGGCCTTAATCAGGCGGATTTGCCCACCTGGCAGGACCGTGCCGGGCCCCTCTGGGGCGGCGAGACCACTGACTCGAATTGGACGAATCTGGCCCCACTCTGGGACAGTCCGGACTGGAACACCTGGGGATGGAACGGCATTGGCGCGGACAAGCCCGACGTCGGCTCCCAGGGACTGCAGTGGCATATCTTCTCGATGACCAACCCCGCCGAAACTACCTTCAACATTGCCACGCCCTACGACTACTACTACATCTCCGTATGGCAGTGCGTCTATGCCGAGGCGCATCCGTATTTCTGGCTGTATGGCGGCAAGCCCACTGACCGTATGGCCGTGGCCATCGACAACGTCTCATTGCAGGTGTCGGTGGTGCCTGAACCTTCCGTCGCGATCCTGTCGGCTGTCGGGATGTTGGCCATACTGAGGCGTCGGCGATAGCGGATCGGCCGCAATCACAGGCCGCTGAACGTCGTGGCCTATTCGAGCCTGCCGCCGAAGACCGTGTCGAGCACGGCCTTGGCGTCCTTCCCCATCCACTGCTCGATCTCCGCCACCACCCGGTCGGAGGCCTCCTCCACGGCCCGCCAGCTCTCGTCGAGCGGCTCGGCATGGATGCGGACCTTGGTGCGGATGAACCGCTGATGCAGCGCGTTGGCCACCTGCTGAGCGAAGAAAGCCACGGCCACGGCCTTGAGGTCGGCCCCCGGCGGGGCGGCGGGATGCTCCTGGCCGCGACGCAGCGCCAACGCCCCCCCGACCTTGATCTGCGAGGTCGTGGCCCTGTCCTCCAACGAGGTCAATTCCACCGTGGCCAGCTCATCCGAGTCCTCGATCACCACCACCCGCTCGTGGTCCGGGCAGACCTGCATGACGTAGTCGGTGTCGATCGTCTGGATGAGGTAGACGTCCTTGCGCTGCGGGCTGACCATCAGCGGGTGCAGGTAGAAGCACCGGCCGAGGATGCCGTCCCGGCCGACGCGCCAGTACAGGTGCGAACACATGCGGTTGTAGTCCGGGCTCTCCCAGAACATCGACTCGGTGAAGGGGTGCACGTGGTCGAGGATCAGCCGGGCGAACCGGCGCGGCGGCACCGCCAGGGTCAGCCCGCCGTCCGTGGCCATGTCGCGCAACGCCGGCCAGGCCGTCTCGCGCACCAGCCGGATGCCCATCACCATCACCGCCTGGGCCCCGTCGTCGATCCGCCGTCGGCCCGCGTCCATGGCCCCGGCGCTCAGGAGGCTGTCGGGCGAAAGGATGCACAGCGCCCGGCCGCTGTCGTAGGCGCTCTGGATGGCGTGGTTGTGGCAGGCGGTCAGGCCGCCGTACCTACCCTTGGCCAGGTCGAGCTGCTCATTGACGATCAGCCGGACCGGCATGAGCTTCTGCAGCGCCGCGTAGGCCGGGTGGGCCGTGATCACCGGCACGTCGCGCGGCACGGTGTAGAGGTGGTAGACCGACCCGTCCCCCGCCAGGGCCGGCAGATTCCCCTCCGCCAGGCTCGAGGGCAGGCTTACCTCGAGCAACTGCCGCACATACTCCGCTCCCCACGCGACGTTGACGATCACGAAGTCCATGCCGATGGCTTCCTCCTGCTTGTTCAGTGCAGGTCGGATAATTGTCGCGGGCAGGTCCAAAAAAACACCATCCCAGCCCGGGCGGACTGGATGAACTTGCCCATTTTCCCCTCGCCACAAAGGATTCACCCCGCCGCGATTTTTTCAGCCGCTCTACTGCAAAAAATCGTTGACCTCGGGCCGAACCGGACGATAATCAGAACGTCGCGCCTGCCCCGCCCGCCGACGCCGGGAGAACCCCGGACAAGCGGACGACCGGCAGCGCGGCCGAGCATCGGGCGGGTGTCCTCCCCCCCGGTGGGCGTTGTGCCCCGCGAGACGTTGCGGGGCGGAAACATTCCGGCGGCCCATCCCCGGTCTGGGGCTCGTGGTCCCGCTCCGGGGACACGTTGGGCGACGGCTGGAAGGGCTCTTTCCGAAG
>JADZET010000216.1 GCA_020850375.1 Phycisphaeraceae bacterium
CGCACCGTCATCGGCCAGAACGTCTGGGACGCCAACTTCGATCCCTTCTCCAACGTGATCGACGTCTACGTCTCGATGCTCCGCCGCAAGGTCGACAAACCGTTCGACCGACCCCTGATCCACACCGTCGTCGGCTCGGGCTACCTCTTCGGCTCACCCGAGAGCACCAGCCCCGCCGCCGGCACCAACGCCTGACTTTTCACTCACCTCGTCACCACAACGGCCGACCCCCGCAGGGGGGCGGGTCGGCCGCTTATTCATCCGCGCTCTCGCTCGACCCCTCCGACACCGCCGGCCGAGCCCGCTTATCGACCCGCAGCTCGAACACGTCCGCCCGCGCGTAATGACCCGCCACGTCGAAGTCGAACCGCGCCCGCGAGACCTCCCCCATATCCAGCTCCGCCTCCAGAATCCCCTCCTCATCCCACAGCGGCCCCGCCACGTACTGCCCCAACGGCCCGACGATCGCGCTCCCACCCCGCGACACCGTCTCCCCCTTGAGCGCGCCTAACCCATCGACCGCTCTGACTTCCGGGGGATACATCCCCTTATCCACGAACTGATTCGCCCCGATCACGAAGCACCGCCCCTCGTACGCGATGTGCCGAAGCGTCGACTGCCAAGGCTCGCGATCATCCGCCGTCGGCGCCAGCCACACGTCGATCCCCTGCGCGTACATCGCCATCCGCGCCAGCGGCATCAGGTTCTCCCAGCAGATCAACCCCCCCATCCGGCCCCACTCCGCCTGCACCACCGCCAGCGTGCTCCCGTCGCCCTCGCCCCAGATCAGCCGCTCCGCCGCCGTCGGCTTGAGCTTGCGGTGCTTGCCCAAGAGCTTCCCGTCCGGCCCGAAGTACAGCAGCGTGCAGTACAGCGTGTGCCCCTCGCGCTCCACCACCCCGATCGTCAGATACACCCCCGCCTCACGCGCCGCCTCACCCAGAGTCTCCGTCACCGGACCGGGCACGTCGACGCCCTGCTCCCAGTACCGCCGCCACAACTCCCGTCCCTCCGCCTGCCGCATCCCCACCACCGTCCCAAAACCCAATCCCCGCGGATACCCCGGCACAAACGCCTCCGGGAACACGACGAGTCCCCCCCGGCAGCTCCTGCCCGCACGCTCGAGCCACTCGACCGCCTTGCCCAGGCTCGCAGCCCGATCGAGGATCACCGACCCCGCCTGCACCACCGCCACGCGCACCTTCATCGCCATGTCCTTTCCTCTGACCGTCCACCGTTTCAGCCCCCGGCTCCGCCGGGGGGTACTTTCACGTCGCCGCCGTCTCAAACGTCTTCTCCCGCCCGATGCACACCCGGTAGGGCACATACCCCGCCTTGAGGTACGACAAATGCGCCGGCTGATTGAACAACTGCGTCCCCACCGTCGCCCACCGCGCGCCCAGATCCCACGACGCCCGCTGCGCCCGCGAGATCAGCGCCCCGGCGATCCCCTTGCGCCGGAACGTCTCGCCCACCCCCAAGCCCCAGATGCTCATGCACGCCGATCCCAGCTTCGACGCCAATTGCGGCACCATCACCCACTGCACCGACCCCGCCAGCTGCCCATCGACCATCGCGTGCGTGCTCATCGGCTCGAACCCCACCCACGACTCGCGCATCGGCTCATGCGCCATCTTCGCCGCCCCCTCCGCGAACTCGATCTTCACTTCCGCCCTCAGCTCCGCCGGCTTCTGCTTCATCTCACAGCACAGCAGCACCGACTCCTGGTTCACCTTATATCCGGCCACCTCCAGCGCCGCGGGCATCGCCGCCAGCGTCACCGGCAGCCTCGGCTCACCTCCGAACCACAGCCCCCGATAGAACGGATACCCCCGCGACGCATCCATCGCCAGCGCCTTGCCCTTGCCCGCCCCCTTGAGCCAACCCGTCGCCTCCTCCACCAGCTTGTACCCCACCGCCAGGTCCTTCGCCTCAAACATCAGCATCCGGATCCGCGCGTCCGCCTTGCTCGGGTCATGCCAGCTCTCCGACCCCGCCGCCACGCACGCATGCACCCACCCCCGGACCTCCCCCCCCTCCACCGCCACGCGCAGCCCCGCCGGATCGAAGCAGCTCTTGCCCTCGACCAGCCGCACGAACAGCTCCTCCGTCAGCTCCGCCGCCATCGGCTCACCCGCCGTCACCCGGTTGTACAGCTCCACCATCCCGGGCAGCCATCGACGCTCATACCTGTGAAATTCCATGCTCACCCTCAAAAAGGGGACACTACACATTTCTTAAAAAAAGGGGACACTACACATTTCCATCACCCTCACCCCCCCGACTTCGGCCGATACGTCCGCCCGCACAGGTACCCGTACGGCACGAACCCATGCTTGAAGTACGTCGGCTGCGCCGGCGCGTTCCACATCTGCGTGCACACGTTCATGTGCCTCGCCCCGAGCGCCCACGCCTCCCCCAGCGAACGCCCCACCAGCGCCGACCCGATCCCCAGCCGCCGGTATTTCTCCCCCGTCCACAGGTTGTAGATGTTCATGCTCGGCGAGCCGAGCTTCTCCTTCGCCGGCTCGATGAACACCCAACCCAATTCCGCCACCTTCTCCCCCTTGACCATCGCCTGGATCACCCGCGGCTCGAACCCCGTCCACGACTGCGCCATCACCTCATGCTTGAGCTCCGTCGCCCGCGACACGTACTCGATCCCTTCCACCCGCGCCGCCGGCTCGCTCGGCCTACTCTCCATCTTCCCCACCATGAACAGATCCTGATGCGACAGCGCGTAGTCGCACCCCCCCAGCACCACCTGCATCGGCCCGATCCACATCGGCATCTGCGGCTCCCCACCCAGCCACAGCCCCCGGTAATACGGATACCCCCGATAGGGGTGCAGCGCCGTCACCTCCTCCGTGCTCCGCGCCGTCAGGTACTTCGTGATCTCCCCCACCAGCCCCGCCCCCTCGCGCAGCCGATCCCCCTCAAGAATCAGCATCTGAATCCGCGGCAACGGCTTGCCAGGCCCGTCCCCCGCCTCCGGGTTCCCCACCACGCACCCATGCACCCACCCCACCACGCGCCCCTCCTCCACCGCCACCAACAGCCCCGCCGGATCAAAGTAACTCTTGCCCTCCACCAGCTTCTCAAACCGCGCCGCCGTCAGCGGCGCGATCTGCCCCTCCCCCGCCGTCACACGGTTGAACAGCTCGCAAACCCCCTCCCGGTACCGCGGCTCCCATGCATGGATCGTCCAACGCATCATCGTGTTCCTTCCCTAAGTCCTTCGACCACCGCTACGTTAGAACGAACCACCCCACCCCCGTCAACTTCACCCCACCCCCCGCCAACCATCTCCGACATCAGACTCCCAGGAGTTTTGCCTATCCCATTTTTTTTAGCCCCTGGTATGTTAATAAATCAGTCCACGTTGGGGGGGCACCTCAGGAGCTTCGTCATCATGTTGACTCGTTTACTCGGCCAGCTCCGCGGCTCTGCCCGCGTCGAGCACGTTCATGCTCCCACCGCCCCCGCCGGACTCGAACCCGTCGAGCCCCGCCTGCTGCTGAGCTCCGGCGTCCTGCTCTCCTCCCTCGCCAAACTCCCCACGGTCGAAAAGCCCACCCTGAGCGTCTCGCTCGTCGACGCCGACAGCACCGCCGAGGAGTCCGGCTACGACGCCGCCTTCCGCATCACCCGCTCCAACGGCTCCTTCGGCAACTCCGGCGACCTCGCCTTCACCTTCTCCTTCTCCGGCTCCGCCTCCAAGAACGACTACCTCGTCTACGCCAACAAGGACCCCCTGACCAAGACCACCGCTGTCATCCCCGACGGCGACAGCTTCATCGACCTGGTCATCCGCCCCGTCGACGACAGCTCGCCTGAACCCACCGAATCCCTCACCCTCACCCTCAAGACCGGCAAGACCTACACCCTCGACTACATCGCCAAGTCCGCCACCATCAACATCCTCGACAACGAGCCGGCCCTGAGCGTCTCGCTCGTCAGCGGCGACGACTCCGGCGGCGAGTCCGGCGACTCCGCCGCCTTCCGCATCACCCGCACCGGCAGCACCTTC
>JADZET010000217.1 GCA_020850375.1 Phycisphaeraceae bacterium
ACGACGTAGCTGTTCTCGGCGATGCCGATGATCAGGGGGGAGCCCTTGCGGGCGCAGACGAGGGTGTGGGGCTCGGCGTCGGTGACGACGGCGATGGCGTAGGCGCCGGAGACTTCGTGGAGGGCGGATTGGACGGCGCGCTCGAGGTCGCCCTGGTAGAGTTCGGCGATGAGCTTGGCGAGGACCTCGGTGTCGGTCTGGGAGGTGAAGGTGTGGCCCTTGTCGGCAAGGTATTTTCGGAGGGTGACGTAGTTCTCGATGATGCCGTTGTGGACCAGGGCGATGGTGCGGCCCTGGCGGGTCGAGCCGGTGTGGGGGTGGGCGTTGAGCTCGGTGGGTGAGCCGTGGGTGGCCCAGCGGGTGTGGGCGATGCCCAAATGGCCACTGAAGGAGGAAGGACCGCCTGATTGTTCGATCTGGGCTTCGAGGACGCTGACGCGGCCGACGGCGCGGGCGATCTTGATGGACTGGTCGCCCACGATGGCGAGTCCTGCGGAGTCGTAGCCGCGGTACTCGAGGCGTTTGAGGCCTTCGATGAGGAGGGGGACGACGTTTTTAGAGCCGAGGTAGGCGACGATGCCGCACATGGGGGGTCCTTGGGTACGGGGTACGGGGTATGGGGTATGGGGTATGGGAAAGAAAAAACCGGGACAGTTACCCGTGTCGATTTTATCGGCTATCGGGGATTACGGATGTGGTGAGGGGGAGGTTCTTCGGAGTGAGGTTAATCGACGGGGAGCATGGCGGCGGGGGTGGGTTTGTGATGATCGGTGGTGATCCAGCCGTCGTGGTCGTGGCTGACTTGGCGGTGATGGCGGATGAGGGTGGGGGCGGAGGATGTGTCGGGGAGGTGGAGCTCCCAGAAGCCCTGGCCAAGACGGAAGCCGTGGCCGCGATGGCAGAGGGAGCCGGCGCTCAGGTCGATGAGGTTGTCGAGGTTCTGGCCGATGACGGGGTGGCACCAGGGGTGATGGATGTGGCCGTGGAGGTAGAGGAGGGGCGTCGGTGAATGCTGAAGGCGCTCGGTGAGGAGCTGACGGAGAGAGTCGGCGCCGGTCAGGCCATGCTCCCAGCGTTGGGGCATGGCGGGGGGCGTGAGGATGGGGTAGTGGCAGAGGACGAGCGTGGCGTGGGCGGGGTCGGCGGCGAGGAGAGTCCGGGCGTGATCGATCTGGTCGGAGGACACCTCGCCGCGTGAGGTGAGACAGCGTGGGACGCAGGAGTCGAGGGCGAGGAGGGACCAGCCGGCGGTGAGGGAGAGGGTGTGAGGGTACGACGGGGGCATCCAGGGGGCGAAGAGTTTCTCCATCTCGCGTTGGCGGGCGGAGGCGTGGGTGTAGCGGTCGTGGTTGCCGGGGAGGATCAGGCAGGGGATCCGGCCCAGGAGCGGGTCCAAGAGCTTGCGGGCGAGTCGGAACTCCGAGGGCAGCGCGGTGGTGGTCAGGTCGCCGGGGATGAGGACCTGGTCGGGCTTGAGGTCGGCGACGCGGCGGAGCGCGCCCGGAAGGAGCGAGTGGTCGAAGACGCGGCGGCGTCGGAGGTAGAGGTTGAGCTGGCCGAGCAGGCGTTTGCCGAGCAGCCGCCAGGGGGGGACGGCCAGGGAGTAGAGGTGGATGTCGCTGAGGATGACGAGGCGGGCCATAGAGGGGCTGATTGTTGGATGTTTTGCGGGCGTTGGCAAATGAATGGGGGCCCCCTTTGGGACAAGGCAATAGAACGTGAGGCGGCGGCGTTATAGGATGCATGGGGCTGATGATGGAGATAACCATGAAACGCGCGACACTTTATTGGTGGCTTGACAGCGCTCTGGGGCTGACGGGCTTGGGTGTGCTCATGACGGGTCTGCTGATGGAGTTTGTGCTGCCGGCGCACAGCCGGTCGGCGAACGTCTGGGGCTGGACGCGGCATGACTGGGGCGAGCTGCACTTCATGCTGGCGCTGGGGGTGCTGGTGCTGATAGGGGTGCATCTGCTGCTGCACTGGGGGTGGGTTTGCACGATGAGCAGGAAGGTGCTGGGGGGTACGAGCGTGCGGGTGCGGCGTGGGGGGCGGTGGTTGGCGGGGGCGGCGGCGGTGGCGGTGGTGGCGGGGTTGGTTGGAGGATTTCTGTGGCTGGCGAGCGTCAACGTTCAGGACAACGGCGGGCAGGGGATGGGGCTGGGGCGCGGGCGGCAGGCGGGGCAGGTGGATGGGAGGGGGTGAGGGGGCGGGGAGGAAAACACAGGCAAGTCGGGACGCGGCGATCTTCGATCGCCCGCTAAACGTTCATGCGCTGGCGGGGGATGTTGGTCAGGCCTTGAGGTGGAGGACTCGGGCGTCGAACTCGCCGGCGAGGGGGATGAGGAGGCGTGAGGCGTCGATCGATGCGCCGTCACCCCCCCACTCCTGGGCGATGCGCCAGGTGTGGGATTCGGGGAGTGGGAGGGGGATGGATTCAGGGACGGGGGCGTCGAAGGCGTGGACGACGACGAGGGCCTCGTGGGAATTCGTCGAGGTGCGGACGACGGCCTGCCAGCCGCGGGGGTAGCGGTAGGAGCGGGTGGTGTCGCCGTGGCGGCGGGAGTAGCCGTGCTTGATGATGGGGTAGACGCGGCGGTAGAGGTCGCAGGCGGAGCGATAGGTTTCCCACTGAGCTTCGGTGAAGTCCAGCACGTCGCCGGAGAGGCACATGCGGCCTAGGAAGGTGGCGGCGAGGGAGTAGGCCATGCGGCGCTGGGAGTCGGTCTTGCGCATCACGGCCCAGATGAGGGACTGACGGGGGAGGATGGCGCGGTGGAGGTTGGCCGCGACGATGGGAATTTCTTTGACCTCGTGGGCGTCAGAGAAGGAGCCCAGGGAGGTGAGGCCCTGGAGGGAGGGCTCGAGGCGATGGCCCCCGGAGGCGCAGTTTTCGATGACGAGGTTGGGGAGGCGCTGGCGGATGCGGCGGAAGAAGGCGTAGACGGCCTCGATGTGCTTGCGTAAACCCTCGCCCTGGGAGTCGGGGTCGTCGCAGCCGATGCCGAGGTGGTCGTTGTAGTCGATCTTGAGATAGCCGAAGTTGCAGGCGTCCAGGACGTCGATCATGCGCTTCGTGAGGTAGTCGACGACCCAGGGGTCTTGGAGGTTCCAGAAGAGTCGGCCGCCGGCGCGGAGGGGCTTGCCGTCGCGGTGGAGGAAATGAGGGAGAAGGTCGGGGCGCGCGGCCATGCCCTCGGAGGCGACTTCCCACTCGAACCAGAGGCCGGGGATCAGGCCGCGATCGCGGATGGCTTGAGACGTGGCGGCTAGGCCATGGGGGAAAGACTTTTCGTTGAGGACCCAGGCGCCTAAACCGCCGTTCCAGTCGTTGCCCTGCTCGCTCTTGAACCAGCCGGCGTCGATGACGAGGTACTTCGTCGGCGTGTCCTTGAGGCGGTCGGCGAGGCGGACCATGATGTCGTGGGTGGGCTTGCCCCAGGTGGCGGGCCATTCGTTGAAGCAGATGGGCAGGTCGTGCTCGACCGATGGCGCCTCGTCGGCGGCGGGCTGTTGGAGGGTGACGAGGCGATGACAGAGGTCGTCGATATCACCCTGGACGCAGGCCAAGGTGGCGGGGGGTGAGGTGAAGGATTCACCGGGCTGAATGGTCTTGGTCCAGTGGCCGAACTCGCGGTCGGCCAGGCCGCCGGAGAGGCTGATCGTGTCGTCCTGGCGGTAGACCTCCATCTGCCATGAGCCGGCCCAGGCGAGCTGGGCGCCCCAGAAGACGTTGACGGCCTTGTCGCTGACGGCGACGAAGGGGAAGTGGCCGCGGACGGGCATGGAG
>JADZET010000218.1 GCA_020850375.1 Phycisphaeraceae bacterium
CCCCATCAAAGCACAGCGGCAGGTCATACTGGCTGATCTGATAATTCTTCGGCAGGTCCGGGTAGTAGTAGCTCTTGCGATCCCACTTCGTGAACTTCGCGATCTTGCACCCCAGCGCCAGCCCCACGCGCATCGAGTACTCCACCGCCCGCCGATTGATCACCGGCAAGGTCCCCGGCATTCCCACCACCACCGCATCGCACAGCGAGTTAGGCGTAGCCTCAAAGTAATCCCGATGCGCCACATTCGGCGCGCTGGTGAACATCTTCGACCGCGTCGCCAGCTCGACATGCACCTCGAGCCCCACCATCAACTGCGCCGTCATCCCCGCCGGCAGATCCAACGTCATCGTCAGCCCATCAGCCGCCATAACCATTCCCTTCAATTCAAATGCCCACCCATCGCCCCGATTGTACCCCTCATCTCCCTCCTAAGCCCAGGCATGGCATACCTGGGTTCTTCTTCCCGTTCCCTCACCCCTCCCGCTCATACACCACAAACTCCCTGACCCTCTCAAACCCCACCCTCTGGTAGAGCCGTCCCGCCGGGCACCCCGCCGGCGTCTGCAGGATCACCTGCTCGAACTGCGCCCGCTGGCAGTAGTCCATCACATGTCCCAGCATCGTCCCCCCCACCCCTCGCCCCCGGAAGTCCCGCATCGTGTGCACGCTCGCCACCACCCCCACCGGCCCCAGGCTCATCACCCCCGCCACCCCCACGCTCCGTCCCTCCACCCTCCCCAGAAACACCTCCAGCCGCGGCTCATCGAGCCGATCGATCATCGTCGCCACGAATCCCTCGACATCCTCCCCCGTCTCGTGCGGCCCCTGCGCCCCCATGTCCCGGAACACCTCGCCCAGCGCCCCATACGCCGCCCGCGCCGGCAAGATCTGCACATCCTTCCGCACACTTTCCACCCCCCGGTAATGCCGAAGCTGATACAACCACCGCCCCCCCTCCCGATACCCCGCCTCCCGCGCCGCCGCGCTCACTTCCGGGGACCAATCCGCCTCCGCCGACGAAAGCTCCCAGCACCTCAATCCCCGCCGCTCAAACGCCCCATCAATCTCCCCGATCAGCTTCCGGGCATCTTGGTTCTCTCCGAGTGTGATCGCGCTCGCCCGATTGCACACCCGCACCCCCCCCCGCTTCGGATTGAACCACACCACCGCCCCCTCGATCGTCTCGCTCTCCGCCCAAGTCGCGTTCGAGATCTCTTCCGAGCGCTTAACCACCCGCACGCCCTCGAGCGTGTCAAACACTCCCAATCCCCGAATCTGCGGCAATTCCATGTCTTCCCTCTGCCAAGCCCAGGCATCTTCCGGGGGGCTATGCCTGGGTGCCTTTCACATCTTCCACCAACCCCTCCACATCCTCTTCCCGCGTGTCCCACGCCGTCATGAGTCGATACCCCCCGCTCCCGATGAAATCATAGAACCGCCACCCCTTCGCCCGCACCCTCTCCGCTCTTTCTTTCGCCATCCGCACGAACACCGCGTTCGCCTGCACCGGATACAAAATCTCCACCCCCGTCACCGAGCGCAGCCCGCCTCCAGCCGCTTCGCCATCGCATTCGCCCGCTGCGCATTCCTCAAATACGCCCCGCTCTCGAGCACCCCCACCCAAGGCGCTGACAGGAACCGCATCTTCGACGCCAACTGTCCCGCCTGCTTGCACCGATACTCAAACTCCCGCGCCAGCTCCAGGTCAAAAAACACCACCGCCTCCCCCACGCTCAGCCCGTTCTTCGTCCCCCCCAGGCTCATCACGTCCACCCCCGCCTTCCACGTCATCTGGGCCGCCGAGCACCCCACGCTCGCCAGCGCGTTGGCGAACCGCGCCCCATCCATGTGCACCCGCAGCCCGCAGCGCTCCGCCGTCTCCCCGATCGCCCCCAATTCCTCCACGCTGTACACCGTCCCGCACTCCGTCGCCTGCGTCACGCTCACCGCCCGCGACTTGGGAAAGTGCAGATCGTCCCGCTTGCGCGCCATCGCCTCGATCGCCCCCGGCAGCATCTTCCCGTTCTCCCCCGCGATCAGCAGCAGCTTCGTCCCATTCGAGAAAAACTCCGGCCCCCCGCACTCATCCATCTCCACGTGCGCCAGCTCGTGGCACAGGATGCTGTGGTACGACTGACACAGCGACGCCAGCGCCAGCGAGTTCGCCGACGTCCCGTTGAACACAAAGAACACCTCGCACCGCGTCTCGAAGAATTCCCGCAACAGATCCGCCGCCCGCGCCGTGTACTCGTCCTCCCCATACGGCAGCGCATGCCCCCCGTTCGCCCGCTCGAGCGCCCCCCACGCCTCCGGGCAGATCCCCGCGTAATTGTCACTCGCAAACTGCCGCCCATTCATCCCTAACGCTCCTCATCCCCAACCCGCACGTCCTAAGCCCAGGCATGGCATGCCTGGGTCTCTTCTGTCTCTTCTCACTTCCCCAGCACCGGATCCCTCATCCCCAACTCCTCAAACGCCCGCTTCCTCAGCAAGCACGCATCGCATCGCCCGCAAGCCTTCCCCCCGCGCCGCGGGTCATAACAGCTATGCGTCAGCGAATAATCCACCCCCAGTTCCAGCCCCCTCCGGATGATCCGCGGCTTGGGCCAATGAATCAACGGCGTATGGACCCTCACCTCCCGGCCCTCCACCGCCGCCTTCGTCGCCAGGTTCGCCACCCGCTCAAACGCCGCCACGAACTCCGGCCGGCAGTCCGGATACCCCGAGTAGTCCACCGCATTGACGCCGATAAACAAATCCCCCGCCCCGATCACCTCCGCCACCGCCAGCCCATACGAAAGAAAAATCGTGTTCCGCGCCGGCACGTACGTCACCGGGATCCCCCCCCGATCCATCTCCTTCGCGCTGCGCCCCTTGGGCACAGCGATGTCGCTCGTCAGCGCCGACCCCCCGATCCCCCGCATGTCCACCCTCACCACCCGATGCGACGCCGCTCCCAGCGCCTTGGCCACGCGCCTCGCCGCACGCAGCTCCACCCCATGCCTCTGCCCATAGTCAAAGCTCACCGCATGGCACGCGAACCCCTCTGCCCGCGCCATCGCCAGCACCGTCGCGCTGTCCAGCCCCCCCGACAGCAGCACCACCGCCGCCCTTCCCACCTCCCCCGCCGCTCGTTTACGCACGCCCATCCGCGTCATCCTCTTCTTTCGCCCCCGTGTGCTCCTCGCCCCCCTCGCCCTCGCCTTCCTTCCCCTCCTGAATCACCACCGTCTTGCCCGCCAAATCCCCCAGCCTCTGCCGCAGCGGGCTGATCACCATCAGCACCAGCAGCGGCGGCAGCAGCAGGTCCAGCACCTTCAGCCCCCCCCGCGTCGCCACCTGCCACCACGCCGGCCGGCTCCCGTCCGCCTCCACCACCCGCAGACCCAGCATCCACTTCCCCAACGACCTGCCCCAGATCATCTCCCCCACCATCGTGTGCACGATGAACAGCCCCATCGCGATCCCCCCCGGCGCCATGCTCGACCAGCTCGTCCCCCGACCAGGCCACTCCGACACCAGCGCCGCCAGGTCCCAACGCTCAAACGCCACCATCCCCGCCACCAGGCACGGCGCCAGGTCCACCAAACCCGCCAGCAACCGTGTCGTGTACTCCGCCAGCACCAACCCCGCCCCCAGCTCCGCCGCCTGCTGGTCCCGACCCAGCAGCATGAACGCCAACACCGTCATCACCACCGCCAGCCCCACCATCACCACCACACCCGGGCTACGCCCAAACGGCTGCGCCTCGACCTCCACCAGCCGCGCCGCCGGGATCGTCACCCGACCCCGCAGGTCCATCCCCGTCCAGTACAACGCCTCCTCCCGACCCCCGCTGACCAGCACCGCCTGACCCCCGAACGGCGCCAGCCCCCACGTCGCCGCCGAAGGCGACTCCGCGTTCTCCATCCGACCGATCGACAACAAGTTCCCCCCACGCACCACCCAAAGGTCCACGTCCAAACCCGTCGCCTCCGACGTCACCCGCCGCCCCACCATCAACTGACCCTCGACCGCCAACGCCCGCAACTGCCACGCCTCCGCCACCGGATGCTCGCTCACCATCCACCCCTCCCGCCCCGCCTCATGACGATACGACCGCACCATCTCCCCCTTCGCTCCCCCCACCTCCGCCGACAGCAGCGTCGGCCAATCGTCTCCCGCCTCGAGCATCACCATCCACGCCCGCGCCCGAGCGCTCCACCCGCGCGGCAGCTCCGCCTTCCGCCAACCGCCCGCACCCAGACGCAGCAGACGATCCTCCCGCAACCGGCCCCCCGACTCCTCGTCTTGCTCGTGCTCATCCGCCGCCGCCGTCGTCGGCCGAGTCGTCGCCCCCGCTCCGCCCGAACGCTGCGTCGCCGCCACCGGCATCTTCAGCACCGGATCAAACCGCCACGCATCCTCCACCCCCCTCCCGCCTTCCCCGTCGATCTCCGCCAGAACCCCCGGATCATCCACACGCACCAACGCCCAAGGCCCCCTCTCGTTCGCCACCAACGACCTCAGCGACACTCCCTCCGGCAGCGGCGGCCCCACGAACCGCTCATACCCCACCTGACCGTTCGCACCCTCGCCCACCCTCACCCCCATCACCGCCCGGTTCGTGAACACCAGCCACACCCGACCCCCCCCCGACGCCGCACCACCAGGCAGCAGATTCCCGTTGAGCACTCCCGCCGACCGAACCCGATTCCCCCCATCCTCCAGACCACGGTGCAGCACCCGCACCGACGACCCGTCCGCCTGCTCCACCACGATCCACAGATCACGCTCATCCCCCGCCAGACGAAACACCTGCCCCCACGCCGGCCCTCCACCCATCACCACCGCCAACACACACCCCACGACCCACCACCGGGCCGTCCGCCACGCCTCACCCCACGCTGATAAATCCTTCTGCCGCACTGCCTCGCAACATTACCCGATCCCCCAACCTTATTCACCCCGCCTCGCCACGCCGCCCCCCCCGTTTAGCGGCGGATCGACGATCCGCGTGCTCTCCCGTCTTGCTACCATTTTCCCATGCTCAAGCATCGACTGATCACCGGCCCGCTGATGATCCTCGCCCTCGCCCTGATCTTCTACCTCGACCACATCCTCGATCACTTCTCCATCGACGGAACCTTCCTCCAGCACGTCTTCGTCGGCCGAACCTACCCCCCCGCCGGCCTCCTGACCCTCGCCGTCCTGCTCGTCCTGATCATCCTCAGCTCCCGCGAACTCTACGCCATCTTCCACGCCAAGGGCATCCCCGCCAACGGCGCCCTGATCTCCCTCGCCGCCGTCCTCGGATGCTTCCTCGTCTACGTCATCCCTTACTACGCCGACTCCCCCACCTCCGTCGCCATCTTCGCCACCGCCGTCGTCGTCGTCTTCCTCGCCGCCCTCATCCGGCACTCCTGGCTCAACCACCGCACCGAAGGCTCCGTCGCCGTCGCCGCCGTCACCCTCTTCTCCTTCATGTACCTCGGACTCCTCCCCGGCTTCTACCTCGCCATCCGTCGCTGGCACGACGCCGAGGTCGTCGCCGCCATCATCCTCATCACCAAGGCCTGCGACGTCGGCGCCTACTTCACCGGACGATTCCTCGGCCGACACAAGCTCATCC
>JADZET010000219.1 GCA_020850375.1 Phycisphaeraceae bacterium
CGACGCGGGGATCAGGGCTCGTTGGATGTCGGCGATCCGCTGCACCTCGCGCTCGATGGCCGTGTTGGCCTGGGCGAGCTGGCGAGCCAAGAGTGTCATGCGGACCGTCCCGCCGACAAGGTTGCCGCGCAGGATCGCCTCCTCCAGGTCCTGGATCGAAAAGGCGTCCGGCTCGCGCCGCACGGTGATCGCCCAGTTGAGCGGTCGGCCCTGGTCGAAGAGCGGCACCGCCATCAGCGACCCATACCCCGCCAGCGCGTCGCCGAGCACGGGATCATTCCCGGAGTCTAAGCGGTGGATCACCTTGGGCTGGCCGTCGGCGATGACCTGCCCGAGCAGCCCGCCCTGCCGCGTGGGCAGGCTCCCCCACTGGCCCCAGGGGTCGTTGGCGGTCATGTTCGACCAGTCGGCATCCAAGAGCAGCCGGGTGATCTTGTAAGACCCCGGATCGAGCCCCCGCACGGACAGCGAGATATACCCAGCCGAGCCGTAGAGCTCGCGCATCCCGCGCGAGAACACGCCGAGGACCTCCTGCGGCCCGCCGGCGAGGCTGAGGCTGCGCACCAGCTCCAGCATGGCTGGCACACGGGAATGGGAGGGAACGTCGAGCGGCTGCATCACGTCACGCCTTGGGGATCAGAGGATCAACCACCAAGACACCAAGCATACCGAAGAGAGGCGAACGACGGGTACATTCAGAAGACAGGGATTAACCACGGAGATCACGGAGGACACGGAGAAGACACGGAGTCGAGTTCAATGTTCTGTGTGTCTCCGTGCCTTCTCCGTGTCCTCTGTGCCCTCCGTGGTGAACTGTCTTCGGTTTTTCCTGCGGTTCACGCCTGCTCCGGCGGGTCCGCACGTCCTGACAGGTGTAGTACGGAGCAGGGCGCGCATCCTGCGTACGTTCGGGTTGCGTACCTTCGGCCGGAGGTGATGGCACGCAGGCAAATCAGGGGGTTTGGTTTTTAACATTGGGCGTGAAAGAGGTAATTGCTGAGAACAGAGAAGGGTGGGGGCGGGGCGAGGGCGATCGGGGACGAGGATGGTGACGTTAAGTTGGGCTGAGGGCGGGTAAGAAAGAAGCGATGCGAGGGAGACGGGACGGCCCTCTATGGGTTGGGCCGAGGGACGGGGTGGTGCGCACGTGGTGGGGAGATGATGGCGCGGCAGGGGTTTGGGGCTGGGGGGGGCGTGTGTCGTGTGCCGATATGCGCGTTGTGACGAAGCCACGGCACGCAGGATGCGTGCCCTACCTTGGCGCCTTGGTGGTTCACCCTCACTCGGTCGGGTCCTGCACGTCCTGGCAGGTGTAGCGTGCGACGCGGATGGCCGGCGACCAGTAGCCGGGCGGCCAGCCGGCCTTGCGCTTGAGTTGGTCGACGAAGTCGCGTGGGTCAGGAAGGGATTCCCAGACCGCCGGCAGGAAGGTGGCGCGGTGGCCGGCGTCCTCGAGGATCAGGCCGTCGACGCCCGGGCGGAGCGTGCGGAGCAGGTCGGTCTCGTCGGCCACTTGGATCGGCGTCGGCGGGGCGAGGATGGAGATGTGCAGGTACAGGCCGTCGAACTCGCCGCCGGAAAGGGGCTCGAAGCGCGGGTCTTCGAAGGCTGCGCCATAGGCGTGCAGGGCCACGTCGGCCACCAGGGGCATTGATGCCCGCAACGTTCCGATGCAGCCGCGGAGTTCGCCGGCCAGGTGCAGCGTCACGAATGTCGCCCGCGGCGGCTGCAGAGGCGCGTCGAAATCGGCGGGGTTCACGCTCAGCGGCCGATGGTGCATCAGGCCGTGGGCGATCGAGTCGCGGGCGAGGCGCAGGAGCGTCCGGCCGTGCTCGGGCGTGAGGGTGGATGTCGATTCGTCACGCGAAGAGATAGGCGCCATATCCCACCACCTGTTGGCGCGGGCCGGCGGTGTCGCCGGAGCTGCGCTGGTCGAGGGTTCGGGCCGTCAGGCTGTGCTGAGCGGCCAGGAGGAGCAGGCCCTGGATGGCCAGTCGGCCGCACGCCTGGTCCGGGCCGATGCGGTGTGGCTCGAGGGCCTCGATCGCGGCGGAGGTGGCTGTGTCGAGTTCCTTGGCCTGGTCGTAACTGAGGTAGTGCGAGAGGTCGGAGCTGACGATGATCGCCGTCTCGTCCCCGGCCCAGACGCTCAGCAGCGCCTGGGCCACGTGCGAGGCCTCGGTCTGGCCGCAGAGGATCGGCACGATGGCCGGGCCCCCGGAAGATATTCCCGGATGACCCAGGCAGTGCACGATCCACGGCAGGTGCACCTCCAGGCCATGCTCGGGCTCGTGGGCGGGGTCGTGGACGTGGACGGTCGGCAGCTCGAGCAACCGCTCGATCGCCTGCTGGTCGACGGGCACCTCGCCCAGCGGGCAGGCGAAGGCTGTGGCGCTGCTGACGGCCATGCCGGGGAAGGCGACGTAATGGGCCGGCCCGATCAGCACGATGCGGCGGGTGCGTTTGGCGATGGGCTTGAGGTGTGAGTAAGCAAAGGCAGCGATCGGGCCGGAGTAGGGATACCCCGCGTGCGGGGCGATGGCGGCCTTGGGCAGCTTGTCCGCCGGCTCGGGCGCTGTGGCGGCCCGGAGGAACTTGTCGAGCAACCCGCGCAAGGCCGACGGGTCGTCAGGATAGAACCGGCCCGCGACGGCGGGCGGGCGGACCTTCGATCTCGTGGCGCCGGCTTGGTTCATGGCTCGGGCCAACGATGAGAGAAAAACTACCCACGAACCCGAAGCGGTCCGTGTCTGCTGATTGTAGTCCGTTCGTCGCTGAATTGAAGCCCCGCCGGGGGATTACGCGCTGATCGCGCATCCCTTGCCGGCCCGCTTGGCGGCGTAGAGGCGTTCGTCGGCCTTGGCGATCAGTTCCTGCGGACTGGCGGGGCGGTCCGCGATCAGCGAGGCGATGCCGATCGAGAGGTCCGCCTTAAGCTCGGGGGGCAGGGCCGTCTTGACGTGCTGGTGGAACAGCACCCGGAGCTGGCGGGCGAAGTTGGTCACGCGCTCGGCCGGGCAGGCGGGCATCAGGACCAGGAACTCGTCGCCGCCGAGCCGGACGGTGTAGTCCTCGGCCCGCACGGAGGCCCGGATGAGGCTGGCCAGGAAGACCAGCAGCTCGTCGCCGGTGCTGTGTCCGAGGGTGTCGTTGACCTGCTTGAAGTTGTCCAGGTCGATCAGCAGGGCGTGCAGGTCGTCGCCGGCCGCCTGGCAGGATTGGAGCAAGGGCGGGAAGTTGGCGCTGAGGAACCGGCGGTTGCCCAGGTCGGTCAGGGGGTCGCGCATGGCCATCTGGGTCAGGGCCTTGGTGGCCATGCGGGTGGCCTGGGCGATGCGGTCGTCGAGCGTCTTACGCAGCCGGCCGATCTCGGTCCGGTCACGCTGGGCGGTGATGTAGACCTGGTGCATCAGCCGGGCCATCTGCCCCAACTCGTCGCGGCGCGTCAGCGGGAGCTGATGCGGCCCAATGGTCTGCGGTGAGTGGGCCAGGCCCTCCATCAGGCGGATCAGACTCTCGACCGGCCAGACCATCCAGCGGAAGCCCAGCCAGAGCACCAGGCAGACGATCGTCGTCAGCCCGACCGAGAGGAACCAGCCCGGGTCGTGGAGCTTGACCACCCACGCCCCGACCAG
>JADZET010000220.1 GCA_020850375.1 Phycisphaeraceae bacterium
GTCATGATCACCGGCGGCTCCCACTCCATGATCCACCCCTTCGGCGTCACCGGCTTCAACCGCCTGACCGCCCTCTCGACCCGCAACGACGACTTCACCACCGCCTCGCGCCCCTTCAGCGCCGACCGCGACGGCTTCGTCCTGGGCGAGGGCGCAGGCATGCTCATCCTCGAAACGCTCGACCACGCGAGAAAACGCGGTGCCAAGATCCTCGCCGAGATCACCGGCTTCGGCTCCTCCGCCGACGCCTTCCGCATCACCGACATGCACCCCGAGGGCCGCGGCCCCGTCGCCGCCATGACCATGGCCCTGGCCGACGCCCGCCGAACCCCCGCCGACATCGACTACATCTCCGCCCACGGCACGGGCACCCACGAGAACGACTCGCTCGAAACCCGCGCCATCAAGAAAGTCTTCGGCCACCTCGCCCCCAAGACCCCCGTCAGCTCCATCAAGAGCATGACCGGCCACCTCATCGCCGCCGCCGGCGCCGTCGAGGCCATCACCTGCGTCCTGGCCCTCCGCGATCAGATTCTTCCCCCCACCATCAACCTCAACACGCCCGACCCCGACTGCGACCTCGATTACGTCCCCAATCACTCCCGCAAGGCCGACGTCCGCGTCTGCCTCTCGAACAGCTTCGGCTTCGGTGGCCAGAACGACACCCTGGTCATCGAGAAATACCAGGCCTAACCCCCCCGTCCCCTCGCCCCCTCCGCCAGCCGCCGTCGGAAAATCCTACCGTCCACCACCCGCGCCAGGATCCGCCCCACCTCGTCCAGCGGCCCCTCGTCGGGCTCCATCCGCATCCGCTTCCACCAGCACGCGAAGGCCTCCTCCTCGCACCCGAACCGCCGCTCCACCGCCGCACGCTCCGCCGCCGTCAGCCGCGCATATCCCGCGTGGAACACCTCCTCGACCCACGGCGCCAATTCAAACGCCCCCATCACGTAGTCCGCCAACAGGATCCGATCCTGCCGGCACAGGTACCACCCCACCGCCACCACCGCCCGCGACCGCCGCACGTCCCGACGCACATTCGCCGGCAGCGCCCGCCACTTCGCAAAGCTCCCGGGGATCGTCACCCGCCGCCCCCCCACGCGGATCCGCCGCCCCGCGAACCGCCGCAGCGAGTCGTAGAACGCCCGCTCGTCCGGCCGCGGCGCCCGCTCCGGACGCACCCCCTCGACACGGATCGCCTCCCCCGCCGGCGTCCGCAGCGTGATCCCCCCCACGTCCCACTCCACCCTCAGGTGCTTCGCCGCCGGCAGATACCTTCTCACGAACTGCGCCACGTACCGATGCATCTCGCCGGGCAGGTCCGGCCCCTTGCGCCCCAGCCGCAGGCTCAGCCGTTCCCGCCCCCGTCCTTGCTCCTGCTGCTCCGCCATGGCCTGTCTCCAGCCTCCATGGCCGACCCCAGCAAAAACGGCGTCGCGCTGCCCAGGGGAGTAGCAGCGCGACGCCGTGAATCATGGACACTCACCGAATGGTCCCGGGCCGAACGTCACGCCGGGCATTCTTTTAGTCATACAGCGGGCTGATCGTCGTCGGGGGCACCTCGATCAGCTGGATCGACGTGTCGATACGGAAGTTCGACTGCGTCGTGTGCCGCTCGGCGAAGAAGAAGTCCAGCGTGCACGCGTCCTGGTTTTCCAGACCCAGGTCGATGTACCGACCGTTCGCCTGGAGGTGGCTGGGCACCGCGCCCAGACCCGCCGCCGACCACGCCGAGGCCAGCGCCGACGCCATCTCCGTGCTGATCGACTGCACCACGCCGCCGGCCGGGAAGTCCGCGGCCTCGACGAAAACCTTGCCGTCGAACAGCACCACGCTGCCCGTCACCGCCGAGTGCACGCCGCCGAGGTCGATCACCCGCGTCCCGTTGATGTACACCCACACGTCGTCGTCGCCGATGAAGGTGAACTTCTGGCCGGGCTGGTACGTGAAGGTCGTGTGCAGCTCATAGGTGAAGTGGAAGTTGTGGTTGAAATTCTGGTTCCCGAAGTACTGCCCGTCGATCGGGAAGAAGCTGTTGCTCGAGTAGCTGTAGACGCCGCCGGGCTCATCCTGGTTGTTGCTGAGCGTCAGCGTCATCGGCGAGCTGGTGTTGACCAGCGCGTCGTCACGATACCACTTGCTGAACGACGCCTCGTTGAGGATCGTGTCGTGGGCCGGACGGACCGGGTTGTACACCGGCTTGCCGTCCTCGCTCAGGCCCATCGTCACCAGGCCGTTGACCTTGGCGTAGCCGCCGCGGCCCGACAGGTGCGCCGTCTCGAAGTCCAGATGCCCGCCCGTCCAGTCGCCGCGCTTGAAGTCGCGGATCACGCCGGTCAGCTCGAGCGTGTCGGCCGTCGCCGGCGCGGCGAGGACCGTGCAGATCGCCGCCATGCACAGAGTCGTTTTGCCAAACATTGCAGAACCCCTTTCCTCGTAACGCCTCGACGCGGCCCCGCGGCCCGGCCGGACCCCACGCGGGGTCCTGCACAGCCTCGGCACGCAAGGCTCTCTCAAACGTACGATTCCCCCACTTCCCGGACCACGCGTCGGCCTGATTTCCACCGACTTCAACCTCCCCCAGACCCACCCCCCGCGCATCCTGCCCGACCGGCACAACCGGCCCCCGACCCCCTCGGCCCCCCCGCCACCGAACAAAAACCGCCGGCCATAACGCCGGCGGGCCATCACAACCCAGACGCGCCCGAAACCTCCCCTTCGCTTAATCCAGGCTCCGCGGCGTCGTCGACGCCACCAGACGCACCTCCGGCAGCTTCGTGTCCCGACGCTCGATCGTCAGCGTCGCGTCGTCGTCCGCCTCCACCGTCAGGTCGATCGTCGCCCGGGACAGCACGTAGACGCCCTCGTCGTTCTTCCGACGACGCAGACGGAACTCCGCCCCCGTCACCCCCGCCAGCAGCGTGTCCGTCCGCTCGTTGACCTCCCCCTCGTGGGTGACCATCACCAGCTGGTTCGTGTCCGCCTGGTGCTGCACCCGCACGATCCCCTGCACCGGGTCCACGAACTCGATGTACGGGCTGGTGATCTCGTGGCCGCTGATCGTCGCCGCGGGCGTCACCGTGTTGTCCGCCTGCAACGGCCCGTGCTCCCGGCTCGTCCGGATCGCCGTCAGCAACCGGTACACCACCATCCGCGTCGTCGCCTGCGTCGACGCCTGCTCCGTCGCGTTCGCGTACGCCTTGTAACTCGCGTCGGTGGCCACCATCGTGGCCGTCAGCAGCAGCGCGCAGATCGCCAGCGCGATCAACGCCTCGATCAGGCTCACGCCCCGGCGGGCGGCGGGGCGGACGGGCTTGCGGGGTCGGCGGAACATCACGTCAGGCTCCTGCACAAGACGCCGGCGGCTCACAGGTCCGCGGGCACGGGGATCTCACGGTACGTCGTCGCCTGACCGCGCATCTCGATCGGGCCCAGGATGCCGTCCGGCAAAGGAAGATTCGGGTCGTACGTCAGCCGGATCATCCCCAGGCCGTTGTTGGGCACCTCCGCCTCGAGGTCGCCGTCCGCCGACGAGAAGTAACCCAGCGTCGTGTTGAACTGCGGGCTTGTCTCGCCCAGCACCGGGCCCTCGTCCTCCACCGGCTCGAACGTCGTCAGGATCGTCCCCCGAATGTCCGCACGCCCGCGGATGTCCAGCACCCCCACCACGATCGTCCCGGTCATGTACACCGTCTCCTGGCTGTCGTGCGGCGCCACGTACGTCCCCAGCTCCACCGAGTAGTTCGGCGTCAACAGCGCGCTCCGGCGGAAAATCCGCTTCTCGTCGTCCGACAGGTGCGCCGAATTGTCAATCTCGAACTGCGTCCGACCCGTGAAGCTGATCTTGTTCCGCACCTGCGCCAGCTGCTGCGCCGAGTCCGACACCACCGACCCCTCGAACACGCAGTTGTCGAACCGGATGTTGTTCGCCAGGTTCTTGGTGTTGTATTCGCGGTTATCCTCCGTGTCCGGCTGGTCGGGGTCGATCAACACGTACTTGTCCGGGTGCTTCGGTTCGCCGTCCGCCTCCTGCATCCCCGCGTAGTTGTAGTTCGGGTCCGTCGTGTCCGTCTCCGTCTCGACGAACGTCACCCCGATGAACGTGCAGTTCTGGAACAGCGCGTTGGTCCCCTTGGGGATCCGCACGTTGGTGAAGGTCATGTTCCGGTACACCGGCCGGTCGTAGTAGTCGTACGGGTACGCCGCCCCGAACGGCACCGCCTCGTGCTCGACCAC
>JADZET010000221.1 GCA_020850375.1 Phycisphaeraceae bacterium
AACCGGATGTTCGACAAGTTCAAGGGGCAATTCCCGGGGCGGTTCTACAACTGCGGGGTGGCCGAGGCGAACATGGTGTCGCTGGCGGCGGGTCTGGCGATGAGCGGGCTGAGGCCCTATCTCTACACGATCACGCCGTTCGTGACGTATCGGGTGCTCGAGCAGATCCGGGTGGACCTGTGCTATCACCATCAGCCGGTGGTGATCGTGGGGACGGGGGCGGGGCTGTCGTACGCGAGCCTGGGGGCGACGCATCACTCGTGCGAGGACATCGCGGTGATGCGGGCGTTGCCGGGGATGACGGTGGTCTGCCCGGGCGACCCCCCGGAAGTGGGGGCGGCGGTCAGGGCGACGATCGGGTGCGATGGGCCGGTGTTTTTGCGGATCGGCAAGAAGGGGGAGCCGGCGGTGCATACGTCTGCCCCGGAGCTGAAGATCGGGCGGGCGCTGACGGTCAGGCCCGGGCGCGACGTGTGCATCCTCTCGACGGGGAACGTGCTGCCGCTGGCCTGTGAAGTGGGCCAGGCGCTTGAGTCGTCGAATCTGGTGGCGGGGGTGGTGAGCATGCACACGGTCAAGCCGCTCGACCTCGAGGCGCTCGAGGAGGCGTTCTTCGGGCGGTTCAGGCTGGTCGTGACGCTCGAGGAGCATAGCGTGCTCGGGGGGCTGGGCGGGGCGGTGGCGGAATGGCTCGTCGATCGGAGCGTCAACGAGGCGAGCGCTTCACCCGCGAAGCTGCTGCGCGTCGGGACGCAGGATCACTTCCACCACGAGGCGGGGGACCAGGACCATTACCGGGCGCTGCATGGCCTGACCGTCGAAGCGATCACGGCGCGGATCGTGAACGTCCTGCAGCCCCCTACCGCCCCCTCCCCCCTGCCCTGTACCCCCTACCCCGTACCCCAAGCACCTTGAAGACCACCGCCGCCATCCTCGTGGAGTTGAACAAGCCCCTGGATCTCTGGGACTTGGACATCCCGGCGCTGGCCGCGGGGCAGGTGCTCGTGGAGGTGGCGTTCAGCGGGGTGTGTCACACGCAGGTGCTCGAGGCGCGTGGCCGGCGGGGCCAGGACGCCTACCTGCCCCACTGCCTGGGTCACGAGGGTTCGGGCACGGTGCTGGAAGTCGGGGCGAACGTCCGCAAGGTCAGGACGGGGGATCGGGTGGTGCTGTCGTGGCTCAAGGGATCGGGGGCGGACGTGCCGGGCGTGGTGTACGGGAGCGCGAACGGCAAGGTGAATGCAGGGGCGGTGACGACGTTCAACCGTCACGCGGTGGTCAGCGAGAATCGGCTGACGGTGCTGTCGCCGGACGTGCCGCTGGACGCGGCGGTGCTGCTGGGTTGCGCGATGCCGACGGGTCTGGGCAGTGTCATCCACGCGGGTCAGGCGCGGGTGGGCGAGAGCTGCGTGGTGCTGGGTTGCGGGGGCGTGGGGATGTGCGCGGTGGCGGGTGCGGCGCTGGCGGGGTGTTCACCCGTGATTGCCGTGGATCTCGCGCCAGAGAAACTTGCCGTCGCCCGCTCGCTTGGCGCGACGCACACGATCAATCCCGCTCAGGAAGAGCTGGTCAAGAAGCTGGCTGAGTTGTGTCCGGGCGGCGTGGATCTGGCCATCGAGGCCACGGGCAAGCCGGTCGTCATGACGCAGGCCCTGGAGGTTGTCCGTCCCCGCGGCGGTCGTGCGGTAGTGATCGGCAACGCCCCGGCGGGCAGCCAGGTGACCATCGACCCCAAGCACTTCAACCAGGGCAAGCGGCTGCTGGGCACCTGGGGCGGCGACTCCGACCCCGATCGCGACTATCCCCGCTACGCGCGCCTGCTGGCCGGCGAGGGGAATGCTCGATTACGCGTCGAGCCCATGCTCACGCGCGGCTACGGCTTAACCACGATCAACCAGGCCCTGGACGATCTCGAGGCCGGCAAGGCCATGCGGCCGCTGATCGACCTGACGCTCGGCGTGTAGTGTTCCCCTCCCTGTACCCTGTACCCCCTACCCTGTACCCCTCATGCTGCTGGGCGTGGACTTCGACAACACGATCGTCTGCTACGACGGGGTGTTTCACCGCGTGGCGGTGGACTTGAAGCTCATCCCCCCCGGGATCGGCACGGGCAAGAACGACGTTCGCGACTGGCTGCGTGCGGCAGGGCGGGAGGACGACTGGACGCGGCTGCAGGGGATCATCTACGGGACGCGGATCCTCGCTGCGCCCCCCTTCCCGGGGGTGATCGACTTCTTCCGGGGCGCGCGGGTGAAGGGCGTTCGCGTGATGATCATCAGCCACAAGACGCGCCAGCCCTACCTGGGCGAGCCCTGCGATCTGCACGAGGCGGCGATGGGGTGGCTCGAGCATCATGGGTTTTTCGAGGCCTCGGGGGCGGGCTTGAGCCGGGGGGATGTCTGCCTGGAGCTGACCAAGCAGGAGAAACTCGGGCGGATCGCTCAAGCCCGGTGTACGCATTTTGTCGATGACTTACCAGAGTTTCTGTCCGAGTCGGCCTTCCCACAGGACGTGCGGAAGGTTTTATGGGACCCGCGAGGGCAGTCGCCGGCGGGTCCGTGGACGGCGATCACGGCATGGAAGCAACTGTGGGCCATTCTCGAGAACAGGGCGGGTGCGCCGACGGGCGGGTGATCCTGGAGGAGCACCTGGCGGAGGTGGCGCATGAACTCTTGACGTTGGCCGATCGGCCGACGGCGGGAGCGGCGGCGCTGCGTGTGGAACGGCTGGCGGGCGGGGCGAACAACCGGGTCTATCGGGTCGATGGGGTGGGGGATTCCGGGGGTCCGGGGGGGCCGTGGGTGCTCAAGTGCTACTTCCGTCACCCGGGCGATCCGCGGGATCGGCTGCGGGGAGAGTTTGAGTTTCTGCGCTACACGTGGTCCGCCGGGGTGCGCTGCACGCCCGAGCCGATCGAGGCCGACCCCCGCAAGGGTGTGGCGCTCTACAGCTTTGTCGAGGGGCGCAAGCTTGAGCCGGGGGAGATCGACGGCGAGGCGGTGAAGCAGGCGGTGGATTTCTTCCGAGCGATCAACGCACCACGCGGCACGCAGGCGGCCAAGAAGCTCGGGGCGGCGTCAGAGGCGTGCTTCTCGTTGGCCCAGCACCTGGCGACGGTCGAGCGGCGCGTGGAAGGGTTGACGGAGGTCGCGGGTGATTCACCTGTCGAGCGCGATGCGGCGGAGTTCATCCGCGGGGCCCTGACGCCGACGTGGAGGGATGTCGAGGCGCGGGCGATCCGCGAGGCGCAGCGGATGGACTGGTCGCTGCACGACGAGTTGCCCGCGGAGGCGAGGCGGATCTCGCCATCGGACTTTGGGTTTCACAATGCGTTGAGGATGGAGAAGGGTACAGGGTACGGGGTACAGGGTACGGGGGAAAAAACGGGAAGGGCGATCTTCGATCGCCCGCTAAACGGTGATTGTGCTGTACCCCGTACCCCGTACCCCGTACCCTCTCTCTGCTTCCTCGACTTCGAGTACGCCGGATGGGACGATCCGGCCAAGACGGTCTGCGATTTTTTCTGCCAGGTGCAGAAACCCGTGCCGATGACGCATTGGGATGGGTTTGCGTCAGGGGTATTGCCCGAGGACAACGCGGCGTTTCATCGGGCGAGGGCGGAGCTGCTATTGCCGGTGTATCGGGTCAAGTGGTGCTGCATCCTGCTGGGACAGTTCCTGCCCGGGCCGGCGAGGGAGCGGCGTCAGTTCGCGGCGGGATCGCAGGAGCAGCATGAGGCGGCGCTGCGGACGCAGTTGCTCAAGGCCCATGCCATGCTCCGCCTGATCGACCGGCAGAGCGATGCGACGGAGGGGGGGAAAGGGATATGACGCGCACGGTGGTGGTCCTGGGCTCGAACGCGTTCTCGGGGCAGGACCTGATTGACCTGCTGCTGGACGACCCGGGCTATCGGGTGATCGGCGTGAGCCGGTCGGCGGAGCTGCCGGCGTGGCGGTTGCGCTATCGGCAGCGGGGAGAACTGTCGCGGCTGAGCATCTACCGGATGGATTTCAATCGGGACATGGACGCGCTCTTGTCGCTCCTGGACATCGAGCGGCCGTGGGGGATCGTCAATTTCGCGGCTCAGAGCGAGGTGGCACCGAGCTGGGAGCATCCCGAGCATTGGTTCGAGACCAACACGGTGGCGCTGGCGAGATTGGTCAACCATCTTCGTCGGCGGGATTATCTGGAGCGCTACGTGCACATCTCCTCGCCGGAGGTGTACGGGACATGCGTGGGGACGGTGCGTGAGGACGCGCCGATGAACCCCAGCACACCCTATGCGGCGTCGAAGGCGGCGGCGGACCTGCTGCTGGCGACGTACCAGAAGCAGTTCAATTTCCCGCTGCTGACGGTACGGGCGACGAACGTGTATGGGGCGCGGCAGCAGCTATTCAAGATCATCCCGCGCACGGCAATCTACCTGCGGATGGGTAGGAAGATCCCGCTGCACGGGGGGGGCAAGGCTGTGAAGAGCTACATCCACGTGCGGGACGTGTCGCGTGGGGAATTAGACGTGCTCGAGCGCGGGCGGGCGGGCGAGCTGTATCACCTCTCGCCGGACGCGGGGGTGGCGGTGCGGGACGTGGTGGCGAGGCTGGCGGTGGAGATGGACGTGCCGTTCGAGGACGCGGTGGAGATTGTGGCCGAGCGGCCGGGGCAGGACGCGGCGTACGTGATCGACTCGAGCAAGGCTCGCGGGGAGTTGGGATGGAAACCGACGATCGGGCTGCACGAGGGATTGAGCGAAGTCGTCACGTGGGTGCAGGAGAACTTCGACGCCATCGCGGCGACGGAGCTGGGGTACGTGCA
>JADZET010000222.1 GCA_020850375.1 Phycisphaeraceae bacterium
TCGTCCTCGACCAGCCCGTCCCCCCCAGCGAGCCCCTGGTCACCTACGCCGACACCACCAAGGCCCGCAGCCTCCTGGGCTACGACCCCAAGGTCACCGTGGAACAGGGCATCCCCCGCTTCGTGGATTGGCTGCGATCAGCCGACCTGCCGTTTTAGTGGATCGTATCTCGCGTGATTACAGCTTCGTCGGGTCCGGCCGATACAGCCGCGTGTCCAGCGCCCAGATCTTCTCCGTGAACAGCCCGCCCTTCTCGCCGTTCTCCTCGCCCTGCGTGTCCTTGGCCACCAGGTCCTCGGTCCGTGTGGCCGCGATGGCCATGTTCATCTTCGCGTCGAGGTTGTCCAGCATGCTCACGAATAGCGCCTCGGGCGTTGACGGCAGCTTCGCCGCCCCGAACTCCGCCTGCCCGTGGTGCGACAGGATGATGTGCTCGAGCACGTTGACCACCGGCTCGGAGATCGCCGTCCCCCCGGCCTTGATCGCCTCGGCCTTCTGACGCAGCCAGATCGCCCCGCGCACGATGTGCCCGACGAGCTGCCCGTCGTCGCTGTAGGAAAAGCCCTTGTCCCACGCCAGCTCCTGGCACTTGCCCAGGTCGTGCAGAAACAGCCCCACGATCACCAGCTCCGCGTTGAGCTCGGGGTAGTGCGGCAGCAGCGCCGTGGCCCCACGCACCAGGCTCAGTGTGTGCTCGAGCAGCCCGCCGATGAAGGCGTGGTGCATCGTCACCGCCGCCGGGGCCCGCCTTAGCCTCTCCATCAACGGCTCGTCGGCCAGGTACGCGTCGACGATCGCCCGCAGCGTCGGGTTCTTGACCGTGCCGAGGATGCCCGTCAATTCGCTGTACATCTGCCCGATGTCGAACCGCGTCTTGGGCATCAACCAGTCCAGGTCGCTCTCCATCGGCTCAGCGCCGTACATGTTCTGGATGATGATCTGCATCTCGCCCTGGTACGGCTGCGCCTGCCCCTCCACCCACACGAACCCATCCGTCGGCAGTCCCTTGAAATACTCCTCAGACGCATTCCACATTCTTCCGGGGGTGCGGGCTGAGCGGTCCGACAGCAGGCACTTGATGTAGGGCTTGCCCGTCTTGGTCTGCCCGAGTTGGCAGTTATGAATGGCGAAGATGCCCTCGATCAATTGGGCGGGCTGAAGTTCTTTGATAAGCGTGCGCTGAGGCAAGGCCAGATCCTTTGCGAAGCGGTGGGGGATGGGCGTGACAGGCCGTCATCGTAGCCGCTGAAAAGCCGAGCGGCCAATACTGGCCGATCGGGTGCCCGCAGACATCGTCTCACCCGCGTAAAATGCCCGCGTGCCGCAGACTCCTCCGCCCAGCATCGCCAGTGATCGCCCCTGCCGGTTCCACGTCCGCCTGGCGCTGATCCTGCTCGTCCTCGCCGCCCTGATCACCGCGCCGCCGGCCGTGGACCAGTCCGTCGCCCGCTGGTTCAGCGATCCAGCATTGCCCGGCGTGTGGCACGGCAAGCAGCATCAGCCCTGGCTGTGGATCTACGAGCACGGCCCCAAGGTCGGCTGGGCGATGGTCTACGTCTCGATCGCCGGCCTGCTCGTTGGTCTGTACCGTCCCGCCTGGCGAGTTCACCGCTGGCGATTCCTCGCCATGGTCCTCTCAGCGATCCTCGGCCCCTGGCTCTTGGTCAACGAACTGCTCAAACGCTGCTGGGGCCGCGATCGCCCCATCGAGCTGCACGAGTTCGGCGGCACGCGTGACTTCCTGCCCTGGTGGCATCCGCTTGGACCTTCCGGGGGGGCCAGCTTCGTTTCCGGCCACGTCTCGATGGCCATGGTCCTTCTCGCCGTCGCCCTGGTCCTGCCGGGCCGCTATCGCCTCGGTCGCGTCCTGGCCTTCGCTGTAGTGATCGTTTACGCCGGCCTGACCGCCTACGCCCGCATGGCCCAGGGCGGGCACTTCCTCTCCGACACGCTGATCTCAGCCGCCTTGACCTATCTCGTCGCCGCCGGCGTCGTCATGTGGCTCGAGCCCCGTCCGCTCGCCACCCCCGCCGACGTCACGCCGGGATCTGGTCCGCGTACTTCGTCCTGAATTCCTCGAGGTTCGCCACCCCCGCCGGCAGCTTCGCCTCGTCCACCAGCAGGATCGGGATCCCCTGGCGGATCGGGTAGCGCAGCCCCGCGCCCTCCGGCTTCTCCGCCACCAATTCTTCGCCCTCAAGACGCAGCTTCGACCGCGTGAGCGGGCAGCAGAGGATCTCGAGCAGTTGAGCGTCCATCACGTCTCCCTATCTTGCCCTTCAATCGGCAATCGCCAATCGAAAATCGGCAATGCTTATACAGCCGGCTTGTCCACGCGTTCAATGTCCGCCCCGAGCTTCTGGAGCGTCAGCTCCATCCGCTCGTACCCGCGGTCGAGGTGGTAGACGCGGTTGATCGTCGTCGTTCCCTCCGCCGCCAGCCCCGCCAGCACCAGCCCCGCCGACGCCCGCAGGTCGCTGGCCATCACCGGCGCCCCGCGCAGCTCGCGCACCCCGCTGACCATCACGCTCGGACCATTCCGCACGAGGTTTGCCCCCATGCGCAACAGCTCCGCCACATGCAGGAACCGATCCGGATAGATCTTCTCCGTGATGATCGAGTTCCCGTCCGCCATGCACAGCAGCGCCATGATCTGCGCCTGCAAGTCCGTCGGGAATCCCGGGTGCGGCTGCGTCGTCACCGCCACCGGCTCAAGCCGGCGGTTGCTGGAGATCGTCACCGTCCGCCCACGGCAAAGGTCCTCATTCAAGGCCTGTGCCGCCGACAGATGTTCCTTCCCGCCCGCCTGTCCGTCGTCGGTCGGCTGCACGTCCACCCCGATCGAGCTCAGCCGGTCCAGCGTCGCCCCCAACGCATCGAACGGGCAGTTCTCCAGCACCACGTCGCCGTTGGTCATCGCCGCGGCCATCATGTAGGTGCCCGCCTCGATCCGGTCGGCGATGATGCAGTGGTCCGCCCCGTGCAGCTTCTCCACCCCATGGATCACCAGCCGCGGCGACCCCGCCCCTTCGATCTTCGCCCCCATGCTGTTGAGCAGCCGCGCAAGATCCACCACCTCCGGCTCGCACGCCGCCGACTCGATGATCGTCGTCCCCTCAGCCAGCGCCGCGGCGCACATCACGTTGTCCGTCCCCAGCACTGTCGACCCGAACGGCCCGCCAAGAAAGATTCGCGCTCCCTGAAGCCGTCCCGGCTTGCCCACGTCCGACCCCGGTGACCGGGCCACGATGTAACCCTCGTCCAGCGTGATCTGAGCCCCCAGCGCCCGCAGCCCGCGCAGGTGCAGGTCCACCGGCCGATCACCGATGTTGCACCCGCCCGGCATCGACACCCGCGCGTACCCACGCTTGGCCAAGAGCGGCCCAAGCACGCACACGCTTGCCCGCATCGTCCGCACCGTGTCGTAGGCCGCCTCGCTCTTGGTTGGGTCCTTGACCACCATCCGCACCGTCTGGCCCATCTCCGGACGATCCCCCGGCTCGAAGCCCACCTCCGCCCCCAGGTCCCCCAGCACCCGGGCCATGTTGCGGATGTCCGCCAGGTCCGGCACGTCGCGCAGCACCACCGGCTCGTCCGTCAGCAGACAGGCCGCGAACTGCGGCAACGCCGCGTTCTTGGCCCCGTGAA
>JADZET010000223.1 GCA_020850375.1 Phycisphaeraceae bacterium
CCCGGCCCCTCCTCGCCCTGAACCTCACCCTTGTCCCCCAGCCGTGCCGCAGGCCCGTACGTCACCCTAGCCTAGAGCTCTCCAACCCGCCGTGTCGGGTGCCCCGCAGCGACCCGAAGGGCGCTGCGGGTGGTTGGCGGTCCAACGGCGTCGATTCGCGCAGCGCCCTGCGGGACCGCGGAAGGCACTGCGGCGTCCTTCTTCGGTGAACGCGGCAGGCGATACGGTTGGGTGGGAACGTCCTAAGCGAAAAAAACAGCGGCGTCCCTGGAAGGCCGCCGCTGTTCTAACGGAAAGGAGAATGTCACCGGTCCTGGCAACCGGGCCCTGATGACTTGTTGTGGCAGTGACGGCAGAAGGCCGAGACCGTCCCGCGTACGTCGCGGTTGTAGGTCCAGCGCAGGTTGGCCGTGTCCACCGCCGCGGTGCTGTTGTGGATGTCGTGACAGCTCGTGCACTGCATCTTGCCGTTGCGGTCGAGGATGTCCTTGGCCAGCGTCGTGGGGTCGATCAGCTCAGGGTCGGCCGCGACCAGGGCCGCGTCATACACGAAGCTCACGGGGTGGTTCCGATCCATCCCGCCCAGGTCGCCCGCCGGGCCGAAGAGCACCTCGGGGTGATCCGACATCGTGCCGTAGGTCCCGTCATGGCAGCTCAGGCACAGCTTGCTGGCGCCATCGGGAGAGTCGGAGATGACCGCGTCCATCGTCGGGCTGATGTAGTTGCCCGTGAGGGTTGTGGTCGAGTGATCCGGCTGCCACAGCGGCACCGACGTGTCCGAGAAGGCCGCGTGCGGTGTGTGGCAGTGGGTGCAGGTCGACGGGTGGCTCGCCAACGCTGGCGTCGACGCCCACGCGCTCAACCCGACGATCAGGGCGGTCATCACGGCTCGTTTCATCGTCGCATCTCCCTTGTGCAAAGGTGGTCGGTTTACCTTCTGCCCCTCCGAGGGCCTGAGTGCTCCTGGCTTAAGTGTCTGAATGAACCAGGAGTACTCACTGCTCTCTTAAGCAAGGTCAATACCACACCGAATTAACCGAACATATTTTTTGCTGTCTGAGCATCCGCCCGTGGTTGCCTGGTCGGAAAAGACGATTCAAGCCGCACCGTTGCCCGCCTCGCGGGTTCTAACTCCTGGAAACGCTGTGTTTTGTCCCTCGACGCTTTAAGCCCCATGCTCCGCGTGCCGAAAACAGCTAGCGGAACAGGGGACAAAGCATGCCCGGGTGGCGCCATCTGCTGGCGGCGATTGGCCGCTTCAACCTTCAATTCCCGTTGTTACCTGCTATCGCAGTGGTTATGCCATTTGCCGCCATCGCCCTCGCCGAGCCGAGGGACGATTCGGTCCATGTGGCCCTCTATCTGCCCGATACTTCCAGCCAGATCTGGGACCCGATCGCCCACTCAACTTTGATGAATGATGCGGGGGCCATTGCCAACTGCGAGAATTGCCACCAGGTCAACCCTCTCTTTTCTCACCCCACCGGTGTGACGGCGCACCCCTCGGCCGCATCCAACCTGCCACTGGAGAACGGCCTAGTCACCTGCATCACCTGCCACGACAATTCATCGCAAGCCCACCAAGACGCCAAGAACGGCGTGGGCAAGATGTTGCGTGAGATGCCCAACGGACAATCCCTCTGCGCCGCATGCCATGAAGCATCCTCCGGCCAACACGCCGGCGGGTTAGGGTTGGCCCATCTCAAGTGGGAAAATCCCCTCAAAAATCAGGCTTCCGACTCAGTTTCCGAGGGGACCATCGACGCCCTGAGCCTGCAATGCCTGACCTGTCACGACGGAACCACCGGCAAAAGCCTGGGCCTGAGCCATCCCATCGCCGTTTCTCAAGATCGAGCAGCCCGCGAAATCTACTCCGGCAGCCTCGCTTACACCGCTCCAAATCGTCTCGACAGCCGCGTCCCCTTGTTTGACGGCCTGGTCGGATGCGTCAGTTGCCACAGCCCCTATTCCCAGATCCCCAAACGGCTGGTCATCGACAACACCCACAACCAGCTCTGCCTGACCTGCCACGAGCAGCGCCGCTGATTCTTCTCGCCCTCGGGCACGTCCAGGCCCGCCGATTCTCATCCATAAGAGAACTTCCCCTCCGTTTGAACCTCCCGGCCTCCTGGCCCGGGCGAGGGTTGTCCGCGAAAAAAATCGTTTCTCGGGAATTCGTACAATCGCTCAGGAACGCGATTTTGTGGCATCGGCTTTGTCAGTCATCTCCGCGCCGGGTCGTCACCACGCATGAACCATCGCACACTCAAACTCGCTTTCGGCGCTCTGGTCCTGGTGCTCGCCCTGGGCTACCTGGCCGTCTCGGGCGTGCGCGAAGGCTGGGTGTACTACGTCACGATCGACCAGCTCTCCGACTCCGACCAGATCCGCGGCCGACGCACGCGATTGACCGGCAACGTGGCCAAGCAGGGCATCGAGATCGCCCCCGGAAGGCTCGATGCCAAGTTCATCCTTGCCGGCAACGTCAACCGTCTGCCCGTCACCTATCACGGCGTCATCCCCGACATGTTTCGCGCCAACGCCCAGGTCATTGTGACCGGCCGCTTGAACGATCAGAACGTCTTCGTCGCCGACGAGCTGATGACCCAGTGCGCCAGCAAGTACCAATCCGCCAAACCCCCGCAGCACCCCAACGTCGACGCAACGGTTCAGCCCCCGGCTCCGCCGGGGGGTACGTCCGAATCTCCCCTCGCCCCTGCATCTTCCTCTACTCCCGCCCCCCAGGGAACCTGACCCCATGACGGCCCTCATCGGCGACTACAGCCTGAGTTTCTGCGTCCTGATCGCCGGCGCGGGGATCGCCGCCTGCCTCGGTGGCCTGACTTCACTCGCCCGCTGGTGCATCGTCACCATCGCCGTCGCCCTCAGCGTAAGCTGCGGCGCTCTGCTCACCGCCCTGTTCCAGAACGACTTCTCCATCGCCTACGTCGCCGAATACAGCGAACGCGCCCTGCCCCTGGGCTACAAGATCGCCGCCCTCTGGGCCGGCCAACCCGGCAGCCTCCTGCTCTGGGCCTGGTTCGTCGCCGTCATGGCCGTCATCTTCGTCCTCGTCCACGCCCGCCGGGACGACCTCGAAACCCGCGTCGCCCTCGGCGCCGTCGCCGCCTTCCTCGCCTTTCTCGCCCTCTTGCTCCTGTACGACGACCACGGCCCCTTCGTCACCCAGTCGCCCGCGCCCCTCGACGGCTTGGGTCTCAACCCGCTGCTCCAAGACCCCGCCATGGTCGCCCACCCCCCGGCGCTTTTCCTCGGCTACGCAGGCTTCACCTTCCCCTTTGCTCTCATGCTCGGCGCCATGGTCGCCGGACGCTCCGACTCCCAATGGCTCGCCGCCCTGCGCCGCTGGACCCTCGCCTCCTGGCTCTTCCTGACCATCGGCATCATCCTCGGCGCCCAGTGGGCCTACATCGAGCTCGGCTGGGGCGGCTACTGGGCCTGGGACCCCGTCGAGAACGCTTCGCTCCTGCCCTGGCTGACCTCCACCGCGCTCCTGCACTCGATGATCGCCGAGCAACAACGCGGCGCCCTGCGCCGCTGGAACGTTGCCCTGATCGCCGCCAACTTCATCCTCTGCCTCCTGGGCACCTACCTCACACGCAGCGACATCGTCCAGTCCGTCCACGCCTTCGCCGGCTCGTTCGTTGCCACCTTCTTCCTCGCCCTGATCCTCCTCTGCCTGGGCGTCAGCGGCGCGCTACTCATCTGGCGCTGGGGCCGGCTCGAAACAGCTCAGCCCGTCCAGAGCCCCTGGAGCAAGGAGGGAGCATTCTGGCTGGGCAATGCCCTGCTGACCCTCATGACGGTCACGACGCTCGTCGGCACGCTCTGGCCGGCGATCTACTCCCTTTTTGGTGGTGCGGCCATGGACGGCGGGGCCATGGAGGGCGGCCCCGCCGTCGGCCTTAACTCGGCGTTCTACAACCGCATCGTCCTGCCCATGGGCCTGGTGCTCCTGGCCCTGATGGCGGCCGGCCCCATGCTCACCATCGCCGGCAACGGCAAGCAGCTCGCCCGCCGTATGACCGGGCCGTTCGTCGGCGGCTTGGCGGTCGTCGCGATCCAACTCCTGCTGGGCATTCGGGGCCTCTGGCCCTTGGCCTGTGGCGCCGTCGTCGGTACGGCCCTCACCAGCGTGGCCCTGGGCTTCGTCCAGGCCGTCAACCTGCGCCGCGGCCAGACCGGCCAAGGCGCTCTCTCTGCCGCGATCCACGTCTTCGACGGTTCGCACCGGCGCTACGGCGGCCAGATCGTTCACCTGGGCATGCTCATGGTGATGGCCGGCATCGCCGGCTCGAGCCTCTTCGGCATCAAGGACACTTTCTCGCTGGAAAAAGGCCAGAGCCGGACCGTCGCCGGTTACCAGATCCACTACCTCGACTTCCGCCAGGTCAAAGGCTCGAACTACACCGCCCTTCAGGCCGACCTCCGCCTCGAAGCCCCCGACGGCACAACGACCGACCTCGCTCCGCAGACGCGCTATTACAGCAAGTCCAGCCAGCCCAACACTGAGGTGGCCCTCATGACCAACCTCCGGCGCGACATCTACGTCACCCTCGCCGGCTGGGACCACGACGGCCGGCTCGCCACCCTCGAGGCGAGGATCAATCCCCTGGTGGCCTGGATCTGGGTCGGCGGCATCGTCCTGAGCCTCGGCGCCGTCATCGGCCTGATGCCGCGCTTCCTGCCCGCCCGCCAGACGCAGCCGGCCGACGCACGCTCCCCGTCCGCGTCCAAGTCTTTTCACATCCCCCTAAGCACCTGCGACACGGAGACGCCATGAACCTCCAAGGCCGGCCGGTCCCATGCAATCACTTCCCCGCACGCCGCCGTGCGGCTGCATGGCTCGTTGCCCTGATCGCGATGACCGTGACGCCGGCATCTCTCGCACAGTCCGCGCCCGGTGACGCGCCCGCGACCATGCCCCCCGGCCATCCCGCCATCGCCCCGCCCCTGCCCGACGAGATGGACACCAGCGCCGTCGGCCGCGTCACCGTCCAGATCGTCCAGCACACCCCAGACACGACCGGCGTCACCAGCGGCACGGTGACCCTCGAGCTCCAGCACCGTGGCCACGTCATGCACAGCCTCACCGCCCCGATCGACGAGCACGGCCGCGCCGTCTTCGACAGCGTCCCCGTCGGCATCCCCGTCGTCGCCGTCGCCCAGTTCGAGCACCAGGGCGTCCGCTTCAGCGCCCAGAGCGAGCCCCTTAGCGCCGAAAATCCCAACGCCGACATCGAGCTGACCGTCTGCGAGACGACCACGCAGCGGCCGGACCTCGCCATAAGCAGCCGCCACGTCATGGTCCGCGTCACGCCCCACGGCCTGATGGTCCAGGAGATGCTCTCGGTCGACAATCCCACGGACAAGGCCTGGGCCCCCTCCGAGCCTGCTCAGCCGGCCGAAGGCGCAGCCACTCCCGCCGAGCCCCAGCCCGGCCTGACGTTCAGCCTGCCCCTGCCGGACCAATCAGCCAATCTCCGCCTCGGCGCGGGCCTGACCCCGGAGAACTCCACGATCGTCGGCCACGAGTTGCAGCTCCGTTCGCCGCTCCTGCCCGGCGACAACCGCATCACCATCGCCTACACCCTCCCGCTCCAGGAGGGCCAGGCCGTGCTGCCCGTGCTCAGCACCCTGCCCACCCGGCAGGTGATGATTTTCATCCCCGACGATGGCTCGGACGTCCAGGCCCAGGGACTGACCGCCGAGGGCAAGATGTCCGCCGGCCCCGGCGAGGTGCGCGTCTGGCGCGGCTCGGACGTGCCGGCCGACCAGACGCTGACCCTGACCGTCCGCCCCGGCCAATCAACGACGCAACCATCGGACAGCTCCGCCGCCCCGTCCCCGGCCGCCGCTCCGCCGGATGATTCGCCCGCTGCGCCACACTCTCAAGTTCCTGCGGCGCCGCCGGGCAGCGCACGCACGCTGGCCCTGGCCGGCGGGGCGGTCCTGCTGCTCCTGGGCGTTATCATGGCCCTGGCCCGGCGCTCCAAGAAAGCCTGAGCCGCCGCCGCGATCGATCCCCTGGCCATGACTCACGCCGCGCCCGCATCCTCGCCCGCGTCCCAGGTCGCCGCCTCCCCGGCCGTCCGCATGGTCAACCTGACCAAGCGCATCGACGATCGCCCGATCCTCGCCGGCCTGACGCTGACGATCTCGCGCGGCCGCTTCGTCGCCCTCGCCGGCGCCAACGGCGCCGGCAAGACCACCCTCCTGCACATCCTCGCCACCCTCACCAACCGCACCAGCGGCGACCTCGAACTGCTCGGCCGGCCCGTCACCCACGGCTCAGCCTCCGCCCACCTCCGCGCCAAGATCGGCCTGATCGGCCACCAGGCCCTGCTCTACCGCGACCTCACCGCCCGCGAAAACCTCATCTTCTTCGCCCGCCTCTACAACGTCACCGATCCCCCCGGCAGGGCGGCGCAACTCCTCTCGCGCATGGGTCTGCTCGACCGCGCCGACGACCCCGCCGCCACCCTCAGCCGCGGCATGCTCCAGCGCCTGGGCATCGCCCGCGCCGTCGTCCACGACCCCGAGCTCCTCCTCGCCGACGAGCCCTTCGCCGGCCTCGACGCCCCCTCCACCGCCGCCATCGAGAGCCTGCTCACTGAACTCCACCAGTCCGGCAAGACCATCCTGATGAGCAATCACGACGTGCCCCAATCGCTTCGCCTCGCCCAGCACGTCATCGCCCTGCGCCGCGGCCGCTGCGTCATGGATCAGCCCACTACTTCCGGGGGCGGGGCCGAGGTCACGCCTGCCCAACTCCTGGAGGCCATCCGATGACCCTCCTCAAACAGCTCTGGCTCCTGACCGCCAAGGACCTCCGCATCGAGGCCCGCACCCGCCAGACCGTCGGCCTGATCGTCGTCCTCGGCCTCCTGATCGTCGTCGTGCTGGGATTAGGCCTCGGCCCCGAACAACTCAACCAGAGCCTCGCCGCCCCCGCCGCACTCTGGGTCGCCTACCTCTTCGGCGGCGTTCTCTGCTTCGAGAAGACCATGGCCGTCGAACGCCACGACGCCGCCCTCGCCGGCCTGCTCATGGCCCCCGTCGACCGCGGCGTCATCTACCTCGCCAAGCTCCTGAGCAACCTCATCCTCATGTTCGCCCTCGCCGCCATCGTCACCCCCATCGCCGTGGTCATGTTGAGCTTCGACCTCTCGCCCGCCCCGATCGGCTTCCTGGCCGTCATGGCCCTGGCCATGCTCGGCTTCGCATCGGTGGGAACCCTCTTCTCCGCCGCCGTCAGCTCCACCCGCCTCAAGGGCGGCCTCCTGGCCATCCTCGTCCTGCCCATCACCCTCCCGATCGTCATCGCCTCGACCCAGCTTGTCCTGGCCATGTTCCGTGACAACGTCCCCCTCGGTGGCACGGGCCTTGCCATCCTTCTAGCGTTCGATGCGATCTACCTCGTCGTCAGTTGGCTGTTGTTCGAACTCGTCCTCGAACCCTGAGCGGAGCCCGACATGACCACACAGCCACGCAACACCGGCCTGACAATCCTCGCCGCGATCTACTGGCTCCTCACCGCCCTCCTCGCCGCCGCCGTCACCGTCATGGCCCTCACCTGGACCCCCGTCGAGCAGTCCATGGGCCCCGTCCAGAAGATCTTCTATCTCCACCTCCCCTCCGCCATCAACACCCTTCTCGCCGCGATGATCGTCTTCGTCGCCAGCATCGGCTACCTCCTCCAGCGCAAGAGCGCCTGGGACGACCTCGCCGCCGCCGCCGCTCGCTCCGCCGCCGTCTTCGGCGCCATCGTCCTGATCACCGGCATGATCTGGGGCAAGGCCGCCTGGGGCCAATGGTGGACCTGGAGCCCGCGCCTCACTTTCAGCCTCGTCCTCTGGCTCCTCTACGTCGTCTACCTCATCATCCGCCCCTCGGTCGAGGGCGAGCACCGCCGCGCCCTGGTCTGCGCCGTCTACGGCATCGTCGCCTTCCTCGACGTCCCGCTCGTCTGGCTCTCTGCCCGACTCATGCCCGACATCCATCCCGGCTCGATCCAGCTCGAGCCCGAGATGAAGCTCACCCTCCTCGCCGCCTTCGTCCCCGTCACCATGGCCGCCCTGGGCCTGACCGTCCTCGGCTGGCGCCTCGCCGCCCGCCGCCGACGCTGGCGCGCCGAGTACACCGCCGCCGAATCCCAGCCCGCCTAGCGCCCCACGCCCCCGCCAACCCCCAAACCACCACGGGCCTCCAAGCCGGGCCTTTCAGGCCCGGATCACTACGCCTACTCTCCCAACACGCCGCCCTCAGATTTCACCGGCCCGACCTTCACCACCCGCCGCGCGATCCGCTCATTCACGATCGTCCCCGTTCGGCGGGCGATCCCTTATCCAAACTGCCACCAACAGCCCGCCGCATGGGGGCGAATTTCATTGACAGTCTTAACTACACAATTTATACTTATTAATCATCAATTGCCCTTTTTTTGTTTCTCCCCCCTGATCCAACGCGTCTACCCGTTCAGAGTCGAGGCCCCTACGCCCATGCAAAGAATAATCCACCCCGTGCAGCCGATGGTCATCCTCGGCATCCTTGCGCTGTCGTCACCCGCCGTGGCGGATTTCATCATCGTCCACGGAAGTCCGGCATACACGCCGGGTGTGGGTGGTTACCGCGGCGGCGGTTCGTATTCATTAGCGGGTGACGGCTACGCGGTCGGCTATGCAACCCGATTTGACGAATTCGACAAGGGTATGGGCCAGCGAGCCGTCTACTGGAATGCCGCCGGCCTGTCTATGGAATTGGGTGATCTCGGCGCCAGCGCTTCAGGAGTAACGAATTCACAGGTTCTCGGATTGAATGCGAATGGCCTGATGGTGGGCGACGCTGAAAAATTCAGCGAGGCTGGTTCGAGCTTGGGTTCACCTGCGGTTTGTTGGAATGCCGCTGGCCAGGTCTTTGAGCTCAAGGGACTTGGCACGAGTGCTACCGGACTAACCGGTGGCAATGCCATTCGAATCAACCAAGCCGGAATGATCTGGGGCAACACTCAAAAATATGATGCCACGGGTGAATTGGTGGGTGGTCGCGCAGTGCGCTGGGACAGCCCCGATGCCTCACCGGCCGAGTTGGAGCTGCTTGATCCCGCGATGCCTGAGGCAGGCGCATATCTAATTGACGCAACTGACTCAGGCATAGCGGTGGGCAGGTCCAGCCGAACATTGCCCTCCGGCAAGAGGCTAGACGCCGCCGTGCGATGGGATGCATCAGGCCAAATCACTGAGCTGGGGAATCTCGGAACCTTGTCGGATGGCTTCTACTACTCCTATGCCCTGAGAGTCAATCAAGCCGGAACAGCAATCGGCTACGCCATCAAGCTCGACGGATCGGGCGACCCCAACAAGAACCTGGGACTCCGCCCCGTGCGCTGGGATGCCACGACCGGAGACGCGACGGAACTGGGCGTGCTGGGCGTGAACAACCTCGGCAGGACCCATGGCTACCCGATCGCCATCAACGATGCCGGCGTCATTGTCGGGAACCTCGAGAAATTTGATCCGGACCATCAGTCCCTCGGCGGTCGAGCCGTACGCTGGGACCCTCTAAGCGTCGAGGCGATTGAGATGGAGACGCTCGGCACAAAACCCGCGGGCGTCGCCCAAGCAGAGGTCAAAGCCGTCAATAACCTTGGCATCTCAGTTGGCAAATCTGACATCTACGATGCCCAAGGCAACCGGTTGGGCGCGGCGGCGGTGCTCTGGACCGCCGATGGCTCAATTCTGGATCTCAACACGCTGATAGATCCCTCAAGCGGCTGGACTCTCCAGTACGCCTCGGATATCAGCGATGCTGGTTGGATCACCGGCCAAGGACGCTTCGATCCGGACGGATCGGGCCCCCAAGAGGCGTACACACGGCTCTGGCTCATGCAAGTGACCTCCGTCGTGCCCGAGCCGTCCTCCACCCTCGTCCTTGTTCCCGGCACCGTCATGTTGCTGCTCCGCCGACGCCGCCTGACCAACCCCACCGCCGCCGAACTCCTGCCCGCCTGATCTCGGCCGTCACCCCGCGCTACCACCCTCGTCCCATCCGATCGCCCCTGCTAATCTGTGTCGTTACCACAACGTCACACACCAGCAGGGCGCCCCCCATGCACCTGATCATCGCCTTCGACACCGAGGACTTCGTCACGCCGCAAGCCTGGGACGCCCAGAAATTCTGGGCCGATGAACTGACCGCCCGCGGCATCCGCGGCTCATTCCAGTGCGTGGGCCAGCTCATCCGCGTCCTGCGAGCTCGCCGGCCCGACGTGATCGAGTCGCTGTCCCGCCACGAGATCGGCTACCACACCGACCGCCACTCCGTCGCCCCCACCCACCCCCAGGGTGTGGCCGGCCTGCCCCTCGACCAGGCCATCAACTGGATCCTCCACACCGAAGCCCCAGGCCTCCAAACCCTCCGCGACATCTTCCACCGCGAGCCGATCAGCTTCGCCCAGCCCGGAAGAGCCTGGACCGCCGCCGGACTCCTCGCCATGGCCTGCGTCGGCATCAAGGTCTGGACCAACCCCTCCTTCAGAATCACCCCCGGCCGGCCCACCTGGTACTGCGGACTCCTCGCCGTCGGCTACGACCTGGCCTTCGAAGACTACTTCTCCTCCGATGCCGCCGACCTCGACCTCTTCAAGTCCCGCGTCAACGAACTCGCCCTCGCCGCCGGCGACGACGGCATCGTCTGCCTCTACTCCCACCCCACCCGCCTCGTCACCGCCCAGTTCTGGGATCGCCCCTGCTTCGGCGCCACACCCCTCACCTTCGACCAGATCCCTCCCGCCCCTCTCCGCGACCCCGCCCACATCCAACAGCTCCGGGACCGCGTCCGCCGCATGCTCGACTGGCTCGCCCAACGACCCGACGTCCACTGGACCGACTACGCCTCGACCTACGCCCGCCACGCCCATCCCCGCCACGACCTGCCCGCCTTGCTCGGCGAGTCCAACCTCCAACCCGACCAGGTCGGACGACTCCCCCAGCGCATTCTCCCAGACCAACCCCTCTCCCCCGACGCCCTCTGGCAGAACCGACAACCCTACCGCTGGGGCCCGCTCCCCGCCGATCTCGACCGCGACTTCCTCATCAACCAGGCCCGCGCCCTGGCCTGGACCGGCCGACCCGCCACCCCACGCCCCTCAACCGGAACCGCCTGACCAGACGCCGCCCTCCGAACACCCCCCATTCCCTCGCGATAAACTCTGCATCTGCGGTAGGGGGGCTGCTTTCTTCTTCCCCCAGGTATCGCCTCACCCCCACGCCGCCGAGCCCCTCAGCTCGCGACGATTCTTCTCGCCAACCGCCACGGAGCCCCACCCAATGCTCACCGACATGGACAAGTACCTCTTCGACCTCCAGGGCTTCCTCCACCTCCGCGGCGCACTATCCCCCGACGAAGTCAAAGCCCTCAACGCCTGCCTCGACCAAGTCCCCCCGCTGACGCCCAACGAGTGGTGGGGCTACATCCACCGCGAGCCCACCCAGGACTCCCGCGGCATCGCCCTCCAGCAGGTCTACGAGCTTGGAGAGCCCTTCGAAAAACTCATCGACCACCCCGCCTGGATCGACAAGGTCAAACACTTCGTCGGCGGAGAGGGCACCTTCGACTACCACCACGGCCCGCTCTTCATCGACGAGAACTTCGCCTCCATCCGCACCGCCGGCGGCGCCATCGGCATGCACTCCGGCGGGCACATCGGCGTCAAACGCACCCAGTTCCACTACCACAACGGCCGTTTCGAGTGCGGACAGATCAACGTCCTCATGGCCCTGACCGACATCGGCCCCGGCGACGGCGCCACCATGGTCATCCCCGGCTCACACAAGGCCAACTTCGACCATCCCCAGTTCGAACAACACAAGATCCGCGAGGGCACCTCCATGGACCAGGTCCATGGCGCCATCGAAGTCCACATGACCGCCGGCGACGCCATCCTCTTCGTCGACGCCATCTCCCACGGCTCGGCCCGCCGCGTCAACCCGGGCGAGCGCCGCATCGTCGTCTACCGCTACGGCCCATCCTGGGGCAACTTCCGCTGGGGCTACCAACCCTCCAGTGAACTCCTCGCCCGCCTCACCCCCGAGCGCCGACAGATCGTCCAGCCCCTCCAACTCCTCAAACGCCAACCCAACAAACAACACAACATCCCCGACCCCGCCTAGCGTCGGTTACGCTCGAAGATCAGAGGTTGCACGCCACCATCGGGATAACAGACAGCCCAAGACCACCACGCCACACAATCAGAAACCCGCCCTCGGTCCACGTCGTCGTCCAAGCTGCAGGCACAGCCCGACCAACCCAACGATCGCCGCCGGCTCAGGCACAAGCACAAGCTGCCCGCCATTAAGGTTGACCGTCCCGCCCAAGTCGGTAAACGTCCGGTAGTAAAGATTCAGCCCATTGAGATCGAGAACGGAGCCCGCCCCCAGCACCAGGTGCTCGACGTAGAGCGCTTCAGGCAGAGCATCAGCAAGCGCGTTATTGTTACGGTCCACGAGTTGGGCCCATCCGATGCTGTCATCGCCGCCGATCTGGAGCGTGTCGAGGGCGAAGTTGCTGTCGTAGCCGGCGAGGGCCGCCCCCAGGTCGAGGCCAGCAACTTCAAGACGCTTGGCTTCAGTCGGATCACCCTCGAAGATCAACGTGAGGTTCTCCAGTCCGGCGACTTTGAGCGGATCAGTGCCATAAAAGTAGAAGAGTGCATCGTCCAAATGAATGCTCGTCCCGCTGCCGGCTTCGAACTCAGCCGCCTCTCCCAGGATAAATGCCCGTCCGATGGTGATGCCCACGGTGGGGTCAGTGATCTGCAGCACCGCGCGGCCGTTGGTAAAGACGGTCCCTGCGTTAAGACCGGTCATGGCGTGCAGCGTGCCGCCCGACATCAAATAAGTCGATGGGGCTGACGCCGCTGTCGAATAGATTTCCATGGGATAGATGGTATCCCCCTCGTGAATGACATCCCCGCCGGTTTGTTCGAAGCGGGCTGGCCCGGAATCGAACGAGAAGTAGCCAAGCTCGAAGTATTGCGTGGATAGCGTCCCGCCGTGCATCTCATAGACAGACTCCTCGCCTTGATATCCCATGATGCGCACATAGCCGTGCTCAATCACGCCCTCATGCTGCACGAATGCCCCGGCCGTCTGGAGGGAGGTGAAGGAATCGATGAACACATGCTCTATCTGGCCCCCATACATCACCGAAGGTTCGCTTGTGGGCCTCAGATTGACGCCCTTAAGATAGGCCCCAGGGTGAATCGTGACCGTGTTACTCAGCGAGATCGTGCTGCCGTCGGCCGCGTCAATCCTGCCCCAGACGTCAACCGGATCGCTGATGCTGCCGGCGCCGCCGACCGTCTTGCCGACCGGAATGCTCAGCGTGGTGCCTCGAACATGCGTCATGCCCTGATTGGTGAAGCTGCCGAAGCCGGCCTCGGGATCGTCGCCGGCATCATGGATCAGCAGCGACTCCGGCCCGAGCGTGACGGAAGCGTTGCCGGCATTCGTCAGCGTGCGAACCCCGAAGTCGACGATGCCGTTGACCGACAGCGAGGACGGCGACGATGGGAAAACGAACTGTGCGGGTGGCCGTCCAGGCGAGCCGATCACCCATCCATAACTGATGGCCAGCGAACCGCCACCCCACTCGTAGCGACCTTCTGGTTTAACGGTCAACTGCTCAGCGGTGTGCGACCCGCCTGTCTGGAAAAAGGTGCCGCTCATTTTCACGGATTTGGCCGTGAGCACGCCGGCCCCCTCCAGATGATATTGACCATCGACATTCAAGGAATCCGTGTCATGCGTGCCCCCGGACTGCAGGAGGCTACCGCCGGCGCCGCCATTACTTGCCCTGCCAATGGCCGTGGAGCGCGTGGTCAATTGTCCTGATTGCAGGCCATAGGTTCCGGACGAGCCGGTATCCCA
>JADZET010000224.1 GCA_020850375.1 Phycisphaeraceae bacterium
GCCGCGTAGTGCAGGGCCATGTCGCAGAGGAACTTGGTGTTGCCCTGGCAGCCGGTCGTGATCGAGGCCTGCCGAACCTGACCGATGCCGGGCATGATCAGCGTGAAGACGACAACCGTGATCGACGCCGTGACCACGAGTTCCAGAAGGGTGTAGCCATCGCCGCGTCGCATCGCGTGCCGATGGCCCGCGGGCGTCGTGTTGACCACGGCGTCGTTCGTTCGCGTCCGACGCCTCAGCAGCACCGCGCCCATGCCCAGCAGCATCACGCCGGCGCCCGCCGGCTCGGGCACCGGGGTGAGCAGGAAGGCGTGCCGCTGCCCGTCGGGGTTGATGCCCCAGCCGACGATCTGGCCGTTCTCGTTGATGTCCTGCGCCCCCAGCAGCAGCCAGCCCGTCCCGGGGACCAGCAGCGTGTTGAGGTCGTACATCTCCCCGGCCCCGTGGTCATAGAAGAAGGCACGCAGCTTCAGGTCGTCCGCGCTGAAGGGATCAATGCTCGAGGTGCCGACCGCCTGATTCAGATCGTTGATGCCCCAGGCGATCGTCGCCCCGCCGAGCGTCGGCAGCACGGTGGTGATGCCGACGATGTTCCCCGGGAACACACGGACAGGGTTGACCTCCCAGTAGATGGCCCGCCAGTTGCCCGGCTCGCCGGGCAGGAAGGTGGCGCCGGCGCCGGTGTCGACATTACTCAGAGCGTACAGGGCGCTGGAGTTCGCGCCGTCGGGCTTGGAGAGGAACATCAGCTGGAAAGCCTGGCTCCAGATCTGCGGGTTGCCCAAGGGCAGGCCGTAGGCGTCCCACTGCAGGGCCACAATCCCGGCATCGTTGATGGCCCAGGCGATGGCGTTGCTGCCGCTGAGCGTGCCGTAGTCGGTCATCTGCCCGGAAGGGCTGCGGATCACCATCCTCGTCGCGTTGCCGCCGTCGTTGACCGCCTGGATGGCCGTGGCGCCGGCGGTGTTGATCCCGAAGGCGATGCTGGTCTGATTGGGGCCGGTGGAGATGTCGCTGGCCGTGAGCTGGCCGGCCCACAAGGTCGCGTGGATCTGATTGTCGCCGGTCCAGGCTCCCCCGACGGCCGTGCCCGCGTCGTTGATGGCATAGGCGTAGGTGTAGTCGCCGCCGAGCCCCTGGAGTTCGCGGATGCCATGGACGGCGTCCCAGATGAACGCCTTGCCGTCGCCGACCCCCTCGCAGGTGCCCACGACCTGCCCCTGGTTGTTGATCGCATACGCGACGCTGTCGCCCCCGAGCGAGCCGAGATCGGTCACGGAGTAGAGGGTTGACGCTCCCATCGCTGCCGAGGCGATCCAGACGGTCAACCACAAGCCCACGAGACGGTTGACGAAAGATGATGGCATGGTGAGATCTCCTGGTATGGTTGCGGTCATGGCATGACACAACCCTGCGGGTCAGGGCCGACCTGAGCCGCGGAAATTGCTGGCTCGATCCGCTGACACGTCACCGCCGCGTGTGTGACGGCGGATGGGGTGGGGACGTCAGCGACCGGCCGAACCGGTCGCTCCGAACCGTGCTAATTAAATCGCTGAGATATCAACCAGCACAAATTAAGTCGGTATATCGAGAGTGTCAAGGAAAATCTTCAGTGTTTATAACTTTTAGCCAATCCCCGCCTCGGGCTGTCATACGACGTATCACCATCGCGTGAACCATCTCATGGATAGTCAATCACATCATGGGCCACGGCGTGCATCAGCCTCGGAAGGGCCCGTCATCACGCCATGCCTCGCGGACCGTACGGCCCGTAGTCGCTACTGCGGGGGCAGCGTCCGCGGCGCGGTGAGGTTGTTGACCGGCTGGTAAACGATCGAGGACAGCTTGATATCGCTTCCAGTGCCGACCACATTGCCGCGATGCCACCACATCACGTTGCCGTACGCGGTATTGAGGGATGGTGCCGGCGAGCCGAGACTCAGTGCCAATTGGGGATACGAGCCGCCGAGAATGATCTTGGCCCGCTCCTGCATCGTAATCCCAGCGGCATCGGGAATCGGCACCCGGGCAGCGTGGCCGTCGACAAAGCCGAAGGACAGCGTACCGACCCTGTGCTGCTCGATGTCATAGCGAGTGCCATAGGTGCCGGGCTCGATGCACATGACCATGTAGTTGACGGCCCCGCGGTCCATGTTCGGCTCGCCCACCAAGACGTTGCGTGCCGGCTCCTCGGCCATCTCGATGCTGGCATTCATGCCGAAGGTATTGATGACGTAGTCCGTCGGCCAATTGTAGACGCCCGTCGCGCTGTTCAGGCTGGTCTGCCGGCGATGAGCGTTCGGAATGACCGGGCAGATCAGCCGCCCGAGCTGATCGGGCGTGATGTACTGACCATCCTCCAGAATCCCGAGCCAGCTCAGCTTCCGATCGGACAGCTTGCTGATACCGGATATGGTCCACCAATAGTCATTGGTGGGCGCGACTTTCCCGTTTAAGATCTTGTAGGCCGGCTTGCGTTCGTCCGGCACGCCGATGTTTTGATGCTCCACGGCGTAGTCCAGGAAAGCGCCGCAGAGGAACTTGGCGTTGCTCTGGCAACTGGTTACCGCCGAACTGGAGCGGACCATGCCAATGCCCGGAAGGAGCAACGTGAAGGTGACGGTCGTGATGGCCGCCGTCACGACCACTTCGGTGATCGTCACGCCCGCGTGACGCCGCCGGGCCGTCGTCCGGACGGCGGGCGAGCCCTGGTAACGCAATGGGCCGCCGATTCGTCGCCGTCCTCGCCTCAGGCAGACGGCGGCGCCGATCAGCAGCAGGCCCATCGTCCCGGGCTCGGGCACCGGCGTGAGCAGGAAGGCATGCCGTTCGCCTTGGGGATTGATCCCCCAGCCGACGATCTGGCCGCTCTCGTTGATGTCCTGCGCGCCCAGGAGCAGCCACCCTGGATTCGATACCAGCAGCGTGTTGAGGTCGATCAGGCCGGCATCATAGAGAAAAGCGCGCAGCAGCATCTCTTCAGAGCTCGACGGGCTGATGCTCGACGTGCCGACGATCTGGTTGTGATCATTCATCCCCCAGGCGATGGTGGCTCCGCCGAGCGTCGGCAGCGTCGACGTGACGCCCAGGATATTTCCTGGAAAGGATCGACTGTCATTGATCTCCCAGAAGATCGCCCGCCAGCCGCCCGGCTGATCGGGCAGGAAGGTCGCGCCGGCCGCGGAGTTGACGTTGCTGATGGCGAACAGGCCGCTGGTGGTGGATCCTTCGGGCTTGGAGTGGAAGACGAGTTGGGTCGTCGGGCTCCACGAGTTGGGGTTGCCCTGCGGCAGGCCGTAGGCGTCCCACTGCAGGGCCACGGTGCCTGTGTTGTTGATGGCCCAGGCGAATGCACTGTTGCCGCTGAGCGTGCCGTAGTCGGTGATCTGTCCGGAAGGGCTGCGGATGACCATGCGGGACATCTGGCTGCCGTTGCTGACGGCCTGCATGACGGTGGTGCCGCTGCTGTTGATGCCAAAGGCGGTGCTGGTCTGGCTCGTGCCGGGGGAGATGTCGGTGGCGACCAGCTCGTTGTCCCACATCGTGGCGTGGCCCTCGCTGCCAGCTGTCCAGGCCCCGCCGACCGCCGTGCCCGCGTCGTTGATGGCGTAGGCGTAGGCATAGTCGCCGCCCAGGCCCTGGAGCTGACGCATGCCGTTCACGCCGTCCCAGATAAACGCCTTGTCCCCGGAGGTGCCGACCACCTGCCCGTTGTTGTTGATCGCATACGCGACGCTGTCGCCCCCGAGCGAGCCGAGATCGGTCACGAAGTAGGGGGTCACCGCCGCCTGGGCGGCCGAGGCGATCCCGAGCGTCAGGCCGATGCACGCGACCCACTTGAACGTTGAGCGGGGCATTCAAGGACTCCTGGTAGTGGCGGCCATGACACAGCATGGCCGCGCAGGTTCAGGGCTGGCAAGACGTCGTGACGGACATCGATCGGATCCGAGAAAGCGGATCACGACCCTGTGCCGCGACGGCCAAGGCAGACCTTGGCGTCCTTTCTCCTCGCTCCGTGAGATTGAGCTAATTCAGATGTACTGGCATCAACAAGAGGGAAGATAATCCGGTGACATGCGGCAGTCAAGAAAATTTTTTTGATTTTCAGAAATTCAATGGGGATCTGTCCATTCGCCCATGCCAGGCGATCTATCCGATCGACGGATGAGCGGTCATGCATCTCGCTGTTGCGGGGGCATGTGTGGCCGCGGACATGGCATGCCGGCGAGCCGGGCCGGTCCGACAGATCCCCAGCCAGATTACCCATCCTGCCAAGAGCAGCATTGGCGTCGCCGGCTCGGGAACGATCGTCGTCAGCGACAGTGAAACACCCTGCGAGCCCGCGATCGCGTCGAGGAAGGGGTTGATGTCCTGGACGCTGAATTGGCCGTCGCCGTTGAGGTCGCCCATGGCCGTGAGTTCAGCCGCGGTGGAGGGGGGGGCCACGAGCTGATCTTGCAGGGCCGCGACGAAGGGGTTGATGTCCTGGATATTGATCACGCCGTCGCCGTTGAAGTCGCCCGGCTTGGCGGGGGTGAGCGCCACGGCCTGATAGCTGCCCTGGCCGTTGGTCGCCCAGCCGACGATCACGCCCAGGTCGTTGATGTCGTTGGCCGAGGTCACGGTCCAGCCGGACCCGGGGGTGATCAGGCTGTTCAGGTCGGTCATGCCCTTGCCGGCGGACCAGATAAAGCCGTGCGCCTGGTCGGACTGGGGGATGTCGGAGACGCCCACGACCAGGCCGAGGTTGTTCAGGCTCGTCGCCGAGCTGTTGGCGCCGCCGAGCGTGCCGAGGTTGGTCTTGGTCGCGCCGTTCCAGAAGAAGGCCTTGGCGTTGCCGTTGGCGTCCTCGGCCCGGCCGACGACCTGGCCGAAGAGGTTGATCGCCGTGGCCCAGCTCCGCGCCCCCCCGAACGTGCCCAGCTCCTGGATCGCGCCGCTGGAGCTCCAGCGCACGGCCCGGGCCTGACCCTGGGCGTTGTAGGCGTGGCCGGCGACCTGCCGGGTGTCGTTGATCGACGCCCCGTGGCTGTACTTGCCCCCGAGCGACGACAGGGACACCGGCCCCGAGTTTGTCGAGCTCCATTGCGCCGCCCGGAACTGGGTGGACCAGTCCGGCAGCAGCACGTCCGCCTGCCCCACCATCACGCCGAGGTTGTTGATGCTCACGGCCAAGCTCGACGTGCCGCCGAGCGTGCCCAGGTCCTTCATGCCCGCCCCGGCCGTCCAGATGAACGCGTGCGGATCACGCTCGGTCAGGAAGGAGCGCCCCACGACCTGGCCCAGCTCGTTGATGCCGTACGCCGCCGAGCGGTTGTAGCCCAGGTCGCCAAGGTCGCGGATCAATCCCTGATTGCTCCACAGCACGGCGTGGAACAGGCCGTCTGGACGCTGGGCCTCGCCCACGACCTGCCCGAGGTTGTTGATGGCGTAGGCGTAGGCGTTCGATCCGCCGAGCGTCGGCAGCACGTGCAGGACGTATCGTGTCGTGATCGCCGCGCGCGCCGAGGCGCACAGCGCCAGGCTCACGACGACGATCGACAGACATCGGACGACAAGCGCCACACGGGCCGGGTCTCGGCCAGTCCGGACCATGGATCGTGGACGTGGGCGATGGACTGATCGGCCCCCCCGCTCGGCGCGCGGGGTCGCCTCGACGCGAATACTGGCCATTCTTGGGTGTGTCCTTCCCCCGAAGGACCGATAACGTACCAGTAGACAGCTCGTGCCGTCAAAAACAGACGGCCGGTCAGGCCTGAGGGATCGAACGGTGTTAAAACGAACGTGGCGACCGTTAACCAGCTTGTTGCATGAGTGTTACATGTTTTATGTCAAATGAATATCGGAGTGTGCCTTTCGAGGAGCGGATGAACGCGGATACTATTGAACAATAAGTATCGAATACTGGCTAAAAATATGGCATGAAACCCGGCAGGGGGGCGTGATGGCTGGCCCGCGGTGGTGATTTCATGGCGACCCGGTGTGCCGCCGACGGGCCGCGACGCGTCAGAGCACGAACCGGCTGAGGTCCTCGTCGCCGAGGATGGGCCCGACCTGCTGCTGCACGAACTCGGCCGTGATGGTCAGCTCCTTCCGGCCCTGCTCGACGCGCTCGGGCGCATCGAAGTTGATCTGCTCGAAGACTTTCTCGACGATCGTCATCAGCCGGCGGGCGCCGATGTTTTCCATCGTCGCGTTGGCCCGCGCGGCCAAGTCGGCCATCGTCTCGATCGCCGCGGGGTCGAAGCGCACGTCCAGCCCCTCGACGCCCAGCAGCGACTGCTGCTGACGCGTCAGGGCGTTGCCCGGCTCGGTGAGGATGCGCACGAAGTCGTCCTTGCCCAGCGGTGAGAGCTCGACGCGGATGGGGAACCGCCCCTGCAGCTCGGGCATCAGGTCGCTGACGGCCGCGCTGTGGAACGCGCCGGCCGCGATGAACAGGATGTGGTCGGTCTTGACCAGGCCGTGCCGGGTGTTGACCGTGGACCCCTCGACGATCGGCAAGAGGTCGCGCTGCACCCCCTGACGCGAGACGTCCGGCCCCCCGCCCCCGCCCCCGGACGCGCCCGAGCCGTGGCCTGCTGAACCTCCGGGGGTGGCGATCTTGTCGATTTCGTCGAGGAAAATGATGCCGCTCTGCTCGGTGCGGCGGATGGCCTCGGTGGTGATCTTGTCGCGGTCCAGGAGCTTGTCCGTCTCCTGCTCGGTGAGGATCCGCCGCGCCTCGGCCACGGTCACGCGCCGCCGCTTGCTCTGCGCGGGCATGAGGCGCTCGAACATGTTGGCCATGTCCGGGTCCATCTGGTCCAGGCCCATCCCCGCGAACACCGCGGGCGTCGAGGGCTTGGAGGCGACGGTGATCTCGACCTCCCGCCCGTCGAGCGCGCCCGACGCAAGCTGCTCGCGCAGGCGCCCCCGGGCGTGCTCGCGGCGTTCGAGCGAATCATCCGTGGCGGTGATCGACGCCGAGCTGAGTGTGGTCGAACTGCCGGCCGGCGGCAGCAGCACGTCGATCAGCCGTTCGACCGCCAGCGGCGCGGCCTTCTCGCGCACCGACTCGGCCTGCTCGGCCCGGACGATCTGCAACGCCTGCTCGAGCAGGTCGCGGACCATCGACTCGACGTCCCGGCCGTGGTAGCCGACCTCGGTGTACCGGCTGGCCTCGACCTTGACGAACGGCGCCCCGGTCAGCGTGGCGAGCCGGCGGGCGATCTCGGTCTTGCCCACGCCGGTGGGGCCGACCATGATGATGTTCTTGGGGGGGATCTCCTGGGCCACGTCCGGGGGCAGTTGCTGGCGGCGCCAGCGGTTGCGGATGGCCACGGCCACGGCGTGCTTGGCGGCCTGCTGGCCGATGATGTACCGGTCGAGCTCGGCGACGATCCGGCGGGGCGTCAGCGACGTGGCGGGCGACGAAGCCATGGGCATGCTCATTCCTGGGGGTGGCTGCGGAGCGGGACAGGCATTGTAGGGCTCACAAACGGGGTCGTGTCTGGACGGATTTCGTCCTTTGTTCGCTGCCTTGGCGGGTCTGATAACACCTCAAAGTTCAGCCGCCGACCCTAAACCGGGCAAGCTATTGCGTCGATGTTATCCGAGCGGAGTGTAACGATCCGGCGGCGGAGGCAACCCCCGGAAGTTCATCGACTTCCGGACACGCCTGAGCGAGGCTGGCCTCGTAAGTGCCGGAGCTGCCTGCGCCAGTGGCCCCGTGATGTTCTTTCTTCGAGAGGCGGCGAAACGGCATGCTTTGGGGATGGTCCAAAACCAAGTGCTCGCCGATCGGGATCGACTTCGGTGTCGATCGCGTCAAGCTCATCCAGGTCACCCTGACCGATCCACCCCAGCTGCTCGCCGCGGCGTCGGCCGAGCTGCCGGCCGAAGCGCGCAACGACCCCGCCACCCGCACCACGTTCCTCTGCGACAACCTCCGCCAGCTCGTCCGCAAGGGCGGCTTCGTCGGCCGACGGGCCATCTGCTCGATCCCCGCCAGCCAGACGCTTGTGGCCTACCTCCAGATCAACCGCTCCGAGTCCGAGAGCCTCACCGACCAGGTGGCCGCCCACCTGCGTGAGCGATTCAACGTCGAGCCCGCACGCCTGGTCATCCGCCACCTGGTCTCCGACGCCGGGCCCGGCGCCGCCAACAAACAGGAGGTCATCGTCCTGGCCGCCGGCCGCGAGATGGTCCGTCGCTACATGGATATGCTCAAGAGCGTCAGGCTCGACGTCGTGGGCATGCAGAGCGAGCCGGTGGCCATGCTCAAGTCCTTCGAGCACATGTACCGCCGGGCCGAGGACGCCAACCGGACGACCTGCTTCATCGACATCGGCGCCGCCACGACCAAGCTCATCATCGCCCACGGCTCGCGCCTGGTCTTCGCCAAGACCATTGGCGCCGCCGGCGACCACCTGACCCGTCAGCACGCCAAGGCCCACAGCCTCGACTTCACCGCCGCCCGCCAGGCGCGCATGAGCTTGCAGGCCGACCCCGAGGCCGCCGCCGCCGTGGCGGCGCCGCCCCGCCGGGCCGAACGCCAGCTCGTCGCCGCCACGCCCGGCGCATCGACCTCGCACTCCGCCGGCGGCGCCATGGCCATGATCGAGGCCCAGATGCGGGCCGAACGCGAGGCGGCCGAGGCGGCCGAGTCTCAGATCCCCCCCGTCGATCCTCCGGTGGCCGACGAGCCCGTGGCCCATGAGCCCGAGCCGGTCGAGGGCGAGCCCGCCGAGCCCGCCGAGCCCGAAAACGACGCCGTCGAGTGCCTGATCGACGAGCTTCGGCTGAGCCTGCGTCACCATCAGACCGTCTACCCCAACCGGGCCGTCGAGAAGCTGGTGTTCCTCGGCGGCGAGGCCAATCACCGCCAGACCTGCCAGGTCGTCGCCCGGGCCGTGCACATCGGCGCCCAGCTCGGCGACCCCCTGGCCCGTCTCACGCGGGCCGCCTCCTGCAAGCCCCCGGTCAACGTCGACCTCCGCCGCCCGCAGCCGGGCTGGGCCGTGCCGCTGGGCCTGGCCCTGAGCCCCCCCGACTGCTGACCCCCCCGGAAGTTGAGAAAAGGGTAGAGCGACACAAGGGACAAATCCACCGATCCGACCTCCCCAACGAGTACACGCCATGGCCGACCTGAGCATCCTTCCCGACGACTACTTGGAAATGCGGGTCCAACGCCGCACGAACCTGATCAGCCTGACGCTGTTCATGATCGTCATGGGCGCCGTGGTCGCGGCCTACTACGTCACCGACCGCCAGCGCTCCGAGGTCAAGGCCCTCAAGGCCCAGGTCGACGGCCAGTTCGAGGACGCCGCCAAGCGACTCGAGCAGCTCGACCAGCTCCAGCAGCGCAAGGCCCAGATGATGCGCAAGGCCGAGGTCAGCGGCGCCCTGATCGAGCGCGTCCCGCGCAGCGTCATGCTGGCCGAGATGATCAACAACATGCCCGCGACCGTCAGCCTGCTCCAGTTCGACCTGTCGACCCGCATCATCTCGTCCGGCCCGCGCCCGAGCACCGCCATGGAGCGGGCCAAGAAGGAGCGCAAGGCCGCCGAGCAGGCCGTCGGACCGCAGGTCCCGACCAAGCGGGCGTCGATCTACATCGTCGGCCTGGCCCCGACCGACGTCGAGGTCGCCCAGTTCATGGCCTCCCTCGCCCAGAGTCGGCTCTTCCGCGAGATCAACCTCGTGTTCAGCGAAGAGGACACCCTCGACGGTCGCCAGGTCCGACGCTTCCGCGTCGAGATGGTCATCAACCCCGACATCGACATGCAGAGCTTTGAGCCCCTGCGGGCCGACAAGCCCCCGAATCAGAACCCCCTGGGCGAGACCTTCCAGATCGCCACCGACGGCAAGATCGTCGCCCCCGGAACCCCCGGAAACCCCGGAACCCCCGCCCCCGGAAGTCATGCCGGTGGTTCCACGCCCGCCAACCCGTCCACGGCGCAGGCCAAGGAGTGATCCCATGAGACTCGGCGCACGAGAACTCATCTTCCTGCTGCTCTTGGTGGCCATGCCCGTGGCCGCTTACTTCATGGTCTTCGAGCCCCGCAACCAGCAGATCCGCGAGGCCACCGAGGAGATCCGCCAGAAGCAGCTCAAGCTCAAGCAGCTCGAGGCCGCCACCGGCGCCATCGCCGACCTGGGCCTCGAGATCGACAAGCTCACCGAGGCCATCAACGTCTTCGAGCAGAAGCTCCCCGCCCAGCGCGAGGTCGAGGTCGTCCTCCAGCAGGTCTGGGAGCTCGCCGCCGCCCAGAAGCTCGTGCCCAAGAGCGTGCGGACCGACAAGCTCATCCGCCAGCCCGAGTACAGCGAGCTGCCGATCAAGATGACCATCGTCGGCAACTTCGACGGGTTCTACGCCTTCCTGCTGGACCTCGAGAAGATGCCCCGTATCACCCAGCTCCCCATGCTCTCGCTCAAGAAGGCCAAGACCGACGAGGGCGAGATGCAGGCCGAGATGGTCCTGACCATCTTCTTCGAGCGGGCCCAGGACACGCCGCAGCCCAAGACGTCCGGAGGCAGGTCATGAATTCGCCGAGCGCCAACGAAGATCCACGGGTCGAACCCGGCCAGGACGAGCTGGGCTTCTCGACGTCCACGCTCGGCGGCGAGGGGACCGACGCCCTCGATGCCGACACGGGCTTCGAGGCCAAGCCCCCGGGCCGGTTCATGAACCAGGGTACCCTGCTGATCTTCATGGCCATCCTCGTGGCCGGCGGATCGCTCTACGCCATGCGCCTCAGCCGCGGCGACCTGACCAAGTCCACCAACACCTCCGTCGAGGCCAAGATCGAGCAGGCCCTGGCCAAGCTCACCCGTCCCGAGGCCCTGCGGGACAAGGACCCGCTCCGACCGGACAACCTCAAGAGCGTCTTCCAGGACACCGAAGCGGTCGTCAACATGTTCTCCTCCGACCCGGCCGAGCGGCAGGTGCCCGCCCACCTGCTCAAGAAGAACCCCTTTAGGCTCTACAACCCCCAGCCGACCGACGTCGACGACGGCTCCGACGGCCGCCGGGCCGAGCAGGAGCTCGCCCGCCTGCGCGACAAACTCGCCCGCGACTACAAAAAGCTGACCCTCAACGGCATCAACGCCGGCCGCATCCCCATCGCGGTCATCAACGGCGAGATGTACCGTCAGGGCGACAAGGTCGGCCCGTTCGTCATCCAGAGCATCCGCACCGAGGACTTCGCCGTCACCCTTGAAAGCTCGGGCCTGATCTTCACCCTGCGGATGGAGGCCACCCGCAACGAGGCCGGCATGAGCCAGGGCGTCCTGCAGTCCACCCAATAAGCCTCCTTCTCCCCCGGGGGTCGATCCCCGGCGGTCATGACCACACGGACGGAAGAACCTATGCCCCCCCAAGGCCTCAAAGATTTACTCGACCGCATGGACGCCCTGGGCAAGGGCTCTTCTTCTGCGCCCCCGCCCCCGGATGGGTCGGAGACGACAAGAGACGCCGCCGCCGCTGCCCCCCCCCCGGCCGAGGCCCTGCACGAGCTCTGGACCCCCGAGACCGGACCCGACCTCCAGGTCCTGGACCTCGGCCAGCTGCTGCTGGACCGCCGGGCCGTCACCGGCGCCCAGCTCAACACCGCACGCACTGTCGTCTCCCAGACGCCCGGCAAGACCCTCGCCGACGCCCTGGTCGACCTCGGCGTCGACGAACCCTCCGTCCAGCAGGCCGTCTCCGAGCTGGCCAACCTGCCCTTCGAGCCCCTGGCGCCCGGGCAGGTCGAGCTGAGCAAGCACCTGCACAAGCTCGGGCTGGACTACTGCAAGACCCACGGCGTGATCCCCCTGCGCATGGCCGGCACGCGCCTGGTCCTGGGCGTCACCCACCCGGACAACCTGGCCATCGTCGACGAGGTCCGCCACCGCCTCGGCGTCAGCCTCAAGCCCGTGGTCGTCAGCCGCCTCGGTCTCGCCGCCGTCATCGACGGCTTCAGGGAAGAGGACGGCGCGTCCAACGAGGTCAAGGTCGACGAGATCATCAAGGGCATCGAGGAGGACGACGTCGAGGTCGTCGCCAACAAGGAGGAGGACCTCGACCTCGAGAAGGCCGCCGGCGAGTCCCCCGTCATCCGCTATGTCAACTACCTGATCTTCAACGCTGTCAAGGAAGGCGCCAGCGACATCCACGTCGAGCCGCAGGAAAAGAAGCTCAAGATCCGCTACCGCGTCGACGGCATCCTGTTCGAGATGATGAACCCGCCTCACCACATGCACGCGGCGATCATCTCGCGCCTGAAGGTCATGGCCAACCTCGACATCTCCGAGCGCCGCCTGCCCCAGGACGGCCGCATCCGCGCCATGGTCCACGGCCGCAAGCTCGACCTGCGACTCTCGACGCTTCCCACCTCGCAGGGCGAGAAGGCCGTCATGCGTATCCTCGACACCCGCTCCATCCAGGTCAAGCTCGAGGAGCTGGGCATGGGCGAGGACTGCCTGCTGATCTGGCGGCACCCCATCGACCAGCCGCACGGCATCGTCCTGGTCACCGGGCCCACCGGGTCGGGCAAGACCACCACGCTCTACGCCTCGATCGGCCAGATGGACCGGGCCGGCCTGAACATCTCGACCGTCGAGGACCCCGTCGAATACCACCTGAGCGCCATCAACCAGGTCCAGGTCCATGACCGGATCGGCATGGGCTTCGCCGCGGCGCTGCGGGCCCTGCTGCGTCAGGACCCCGACGTCATCATGGTCGGCGAGATTCGCGACGCCGAGACGGCCCGCATCGCCATCCAGGCGTCGCTGACCGGCCACCTGGTGCTCTCGACCCTCCACACCAACGACGCCCCGTCGTCGGTCACGCGACTGATCAACATCGGCGTCGAGCCCTACCTCATCGGCGCCGCCGTCAACGCCGTGCTCGCCCAGCGCCTCGTCCGCAAGATCTGCCAGCACTGCAAGCAGCAGGTCAGGCCGCCCGACGCCATCGCCGAGCACCTGGCCAACCACGGCATCGCCATCGACCAGGTCTGGACGGGCCAGGGGTGCGACCGATGCCGCCGCACCGGCTACTCCGGACGGCAGGGCCTATACGAGCTGCTGGTGCTCGACGACTTCCTGCGCGACAAGATCGCCTCGAGCCCCAACGTCACCGAGTTCCGCCGGCTGTGCATCGAACGCGGCATGTCCACGCTCCGCGAGGACGGGTTCAAGAAGGTGGCCCAGGGCATCACCACGGTCGACGAGGTTCTCCGCGTCACCGAGTCGACGATCTGACCCGTTCCGTCCCGTGAATCAACGCAGAGAAAAAATGGCTCACGCCGCCGCCCGCAGCGCGTCGTCGCGCGTCGGCCGGTCAGTCGTCTCCCCCGCCCGTCCCAGCACCGTGTCGTAGATCGCCATCACCCGCCGCATCCGCTTCTCAAACGTGTAGTGCGTCCGCACCCGCTGCCGCGCCCGCTGGACCTGCTCGCCGAGAAGGACGGTGTGGCTGAGCATCGTGTCGATCTGCCGCGGCCAGGCCATGACGTGGTCCGAGAGGATCAGCCCGCAGCGCCCCTTGGCCAGCACCTCGTCGGCCGAGCCGACGTTCGTCGCGGCCACGGGGGTCTCCATGGCCATCGCCTCGAGCAGCACGTTCGCCGCCGCCTCCTGGTGGCTGGCCGAGAGCAGCACGTCCATCGACTCGAGCCACGGCCGCACGTCCGCCTTCCAGCCCTGGAAGTGCACCGCGTCGGCCACGCCGATGTTCCGGGCGTGAAGCTGGAGCTGGGCTTTCTCGGGGCCGTCGCCGATCACGTGCAGCCCGATCGTCGGATGATGCCGACGAAGCTGCGCCAGCACGTCGATGGCCCGGTCGATGCCCTTCTCCGGGCTGAGCCGGCCGATCAGGCCGATGATCCGCTGATCCGGGTCCAGGCCCAGCTTCTCGCGGGCCTGCATCCGCGTGTGCTGACGCTGGAAGTCGGCCGGGTCGATGGCGTTGGGCACGTAGACGATCCGCTCCATCGGCACCCCATGGCTCAGGCAGGACTCCATCAGCGTGGGGCTGACGAGGATCACCTTCTCATAGAAGCGCAGGACCTGCCGGTCCAGCCAATAGTAGAACTTCGCACGCGGCGAGTCGCACGTCCAGCCGTGCACCGTCGTGACCAGCTTCATCGGCCAACGC
>JADZET010000225.1 GCA_020850375.1 Phycisphaeraceae bacterium
AACTCGTCCATGCTCGCCGGCAGGAAGATCGCCGCGTTGGTCGGCCCGGCCTTCTCCAGGATGTACTCGAGCGTCTTGCGCAGAAGCTGCTCGAGGTCCAGCTCCTGCTTCACCAGCGCCACGTAGTCCCGCGTCTGCACCACCTGCTGCATCTGCGCCGCCAGCTCCTGGTACGCCGTCACCAGGTCCGTGCAGAGGATGTCCACCTGCTGCGTCACCTCGTCGTGAGCGTGCTGGAGCTTGTGGCAGATGCGCTGGAGCCGATGGATCCGCCGCTTGACCTTGCCGCGCCCCGCCTGACGGCGCAGCGCCAGCTCGATCCGCTGGGCGACTTCCATCTTGCGCAGCGGCCGCGTCAGGAGGTCGCACACCCCCAGCCGCATCATCGCGATGGCCTGCGCCCCGCTGACCTTGCTGCACAGCACCATGGTCTGGGCGTGCCGCCATAGCTCGCGGCTGGCGCTGACCGCCTGGTCGAGCTGGACGTCGCTCAGGGCGTCGGAGACGACCACCAGGTCCGGCTCCCACCGCTGGGTCTGCCGCCGGGCCTGCTCGAACCCGCCCGCCGTGCGGACCGTCGCCCCGCGCGTGGTGAAGATCCCCTGGATCAATTCACCGGCCTGCGGGTCGGGATCGATCACCAGGATCTGCCGGCTCTTGGCCGGGTCCACCGACGGGCCCTGTTCCGAGACACGGGGCCGAATGCTGGTCTTTCGTTGCGGCACTGCTTTCTCCCAACTCCTCGGGCACTCCCGGGACTTTCACCGTGAAGGCGTACCCCTTCCCCAAGCGTCCTCAGGAAGCCGGCTAGGCGTTGTATCGGCCAACCGGTCCAGCAAATTTGGCCACCTCTATGGAACTTTTTGCCCGCCCGGCCGGCACCTTCCCCCCCGACCGGCATAAAACGCCGGGCCCGCAAAGTCACCGGTTTCTGTTCGCTCATGCCCGTATAACAACGGTGATATCTTGTCGGCGAACGTTCACCGGCAAAACCCGGGAATGTGGTCTCCCGCGCGCCTTCGGGGCACGGACTCATGCCTGAGATGATGGGGTTGAGCTGCGTTCGAATCGTTCGTCGCCGGCGTGCGGCCTCACTTCGATCGCTCCGCGCCAGGTGGATCGCGCAGCGGGATCAAGAGCGTCGCCGTCGTCCCGCGATTGGGCGTGCTGGCGAGCTTGATCTCTCCGCCATGCGCCCGCGCCCAGAGCTGAGCCCGCGGAAGCCCCATCCCCGTCCGCCGCCCCGCCGCCTTGCTGCTGAAGAACGGGTCCATTGCGTGCTCGATCACCGCCCGCTCCATCCCCAGCCCGTCGTCGACCACCTGGATCGTCAACAGGTCAGGCTCGGGCCCGACCTTCGCCGAGATGTGCACGCTGCTCTTGGGCGAGGCCTGCATCGCGTTGAGCACCAGCTCCCGCACCGCGCCGCCCACCTTCTTGCCGTCGATCATCACCGGCGCCGCCGCGTAATCCACCTTCAGCGACAGCGGCACGTCCTTGTGATACTCCTTGGCCTCGGCCTGCACCCCCCGCACCAGCTCGTCGAGCATCTGCCCGATCTTCGTCGCGCTCCGCTCGGCCCTGGGCGGGTCGGCGAACATCCGCAGGAACGAGATCAGGTCGCTCAGCCGATGCGACTGCTCGACGATCTTCGCCGCCGACTTGTGCTCCTCCGACCCCGGCCCGAGCGATTGCACCAGCAGCTGACTCCGCCCGGAGATCACCGCCAGCGGGTTGTTCATCTCGTGGGCCGCCCCCGCCGCCATCTCCCCCAGCCGGATCAGCGTCTGCGAGTCCAGCAGACGATCCTGCGTCTCAGCCAGCTGCCGGTTGGCGTCCGCCAGCTCCTCGCCCAATCGCTTGGCCGACTCGTTCCGGAGCGTCGCCCCGATCGCCGCCGCCCACGTCAGCGTCAGCGCCTCGAGCTCCTCCCGAGGCGGCAGCGTCGGCCGGTCGTGCAGCAGCACCGCCGTCGGCTCATCCCCGCACGCCAGGGGCAGCAGCCGCACCTGGTGCAGGTCCGACGCGTCGATCAGATAGTCCGTCACCCAAGGCAAGAGCGCCATCAGCCCCACCGCTCCCGGGTCCGCCGCCGTCCGCCAGGCGTCCTGCACCGCCCGTGACGGCGGGTCGACGTACTTGGCCCGTCGCATCTGCCCGTCCGGCCCGAACTGTGCCACCAGCCACGGCTCACCCGACGCCCCCCGGCAGACCATCGCGTAGAACCCCTGCCCCAGCGCCTCGGCCGCCGCCGCCGCCACGCGCCCCAGCACGTCCTGCAGCCCGGCGCTCGACCCCGCCTGCGCCTGGAACGACGCGATCGACGCCAGCGTTCGTGCCTGCCGAGACGCCGCCCGGCCGCGACGCTCGAGCGCCGCGTTGAGCCGACCCAACGCCTCGTTGGCGTTCTGGATCGAACGCAGGAACAGCTCCTGCGACGGCTGGTCTTCCAGCCCCAGCAATTCGCCCTGACACCGGATCTCCTCGAACAGCCGCCCGCCGACCTGCTCGACCTTCTCCGGGTCCAGCCCCATCGCCCGGGCCATCTCGGCCGGCGAGGCGTTGATCGCGAAATTCCCGCTGTAGCCGATGTGCTGCCGACGCGCCACCAGGTCCGCCAGCCCCACCAGCCCCACCAACGCCCGGTGCTCGAGCCGCGGCAGGAGCTCATAGCTCGAACCGTGCAGCCAGATGCTGTCCTGGATCTCGTGCGGCAGCTGCCACTGCTCCGCCAGCCGCTTGCCCGCCGTGTGATGGTCGATCCCCACCACCCGACGCTCAAACTCCGCCACGTTGCCCTGGTTGAGCTCCGCCAGCTCCGTCACCCGACGGTACGCCCGCGGCAGCACCATGTGCAACGCCACCTTCCCGATGTCGTGCAAGAGCCCGCAGACAAACGCGTCGGCCGGACGCAGCTCCGGCATGTGCGGGTGCGCCTGGGCCAGGAGCTCGCAGCAGATCGCCACCGCCAGGCTGTGCTGCCACAGACCCCGGCGGTCGAAGTTCGACGCGTGCTCGTCCTCCGGCTCGGACGCCGCGTCCAGGGCCTCGGCCTCCTCGGCCCCGGCGTGGAAGAGCTGGAACACCTTGAGCGACAGCACCGCGTTCCGCACCGCGTTGTAGCCCAGCAGCAGCACCACCCGGTCGATGCTGATCGCGTCGGTCCGGACGCCCATGTTCGACCGCCGGCACAGCGACAGCAGCTTGCTCGTCAGTGACGGGTCGGCCTTGATCAGCCGGACCACCTCCTCGGACTCCGACTCCTCGTTGGTCGTCAGCGCCAGCAGCCGCATGGCCACCGCCGGCAACGTCGGCAAGCTCTCGAGCTGACCAAGGATCAGCTCGACGCGGCGCGCCCGGGATGCATCCACGCTCGTCGTCGACATCACTTGTTCCGGGAAGGACCGGGCTCACTTCCGGGGATCGGAGGCGTCAAACAACCTCCAGCAGCTCCCCGATCCGGCCCATCAGGCGTTCGATGTTGAACGGCTTCTTGACGAACTCGTCCGCGCCGGCCGACAGCAGGTCGTCGATCTCGTGCTGCTTGACCACGCCCGAGACGATGATGATCTTCATCCCCGCCAGCGCCGGGTTCTTCCGCACCGTCTGGCACACCACGTTCCCGTTGATGTCCCCGAGCATGTAGTCGAGGATCATCAGGTCCGGCTTGAACTGCTCGGTCAGCACGCCCGCGTCGTAGCCCGACTTGGCCGTCCTGACCTCGAACCGATCGTCCCGGCTCAGCACGTCCACGAACAGCTCGACGATCTGCTCGTCGTCGTCGACGACCAGGAGCCGCTTCTTCCGACCGGCCTCGAGCAGCTCGGTCGGGATGTTGTTCTCCCGCATGAAGCGGATCAGCTCCTCGCGCGGGATCCGCCTGAACCGGCTGCCCGGCACGCGGAAGCCGTGCAGCCGGCCGCTGTCGAAGCAGCGGATGATCGTCTGCTGCGAGACCTTGCAGACCTCCGCCGCCTCGCCGGTGGTGAAGACCATCTTGTTGAGCAGTTCAGCGGGGGTCAGACCTTCGTCGGCCGCGGGTTTGCCATTGTTGCCATGGGCGTTCATTGCCGGATCCTCCCCACGCTCGTGACACGTCCCGCGCGCGTGGAATGTTGACCTAAATCACCCATTTTTACATCGGTGGCCCTATGTGGTGACTTAATCGGGTCAGGCAATCTGGCGAGAATGACGGACCGCACTGACCGCTCCAACCCCTACAAACGGTCGTTGCCCGGCACACCTTTTTATAGGCGCGCAACACCCCGCCGCGGGCCGAAGGCTCACGATCGGCATTAAAAACTAAGTGCCTTGCAGATACAGACCTAGCGCAGCTCGACCGACCAGTACGCGTTGTCCAGGAACGGCTGCCAGCTCGCGTACTGGGCCGTGCCCAAACGCATGGTGACCACAGGGTTACGCTTGGGCTTGACCGGCTTGCGAACCAGCTTCATCCCCGCCTGGTCGGGCGTCCGGCCGCCCTTGCGGGCGTTGCAGGCCACGCAGCAGCAGACCAGGTTCTCCCACGTGCTCAGCCCCCCCTGGCTGCGCGGCTTGAGGTGGTCGAGCGTCAGCTCCGACGTCGGGAACGACCGCCCGCAGAACTGACACTTGCTCGCGTCGCGGGCGAAGATGTTCCGCCGGTTGAGCTTGACGTCCTGCCGCGGCAGCCGGTCGTACCCCAGCAGCCGCACCACCTTCGGCACCGCGATCTCGTACCGCACCGTCCGAACCCACTGATAGTGGTGCGTGCTGGCCTCGAACCGATCGCGCACAGCCGAGAGATCCGCCCAGCTCTCGTAGTTGTGGGCGCTGTAGGACCCGTCGTCGACGTGGATGACCTCCGCCAACCCCCGGCACAAGAGCGAGAACGCACGACGGGCGCTGGTGACCCGCACGGCCATCCAGAGCTTGTTCAGCACCAGCACATTGGCGTCAAGGGCGGAAATTTGGGCAATCATGCCGACGACTCACCCCGCAAGTCAGCCTGCACGTGCAAGCTGAACGCTTGCGAAAAGAAGGTCCGACCATGCTAGTGCCCTCGGCACGCGCCCGCAATCCCCTGGCTCGTCGGGCCTTGGGTTTTTACCGGACGCTCATCGTCACCCCGGGTCGGCCTAGCACCCGCTCGGGCAGCGGGATACATCGCCCACGCGGTCCAATTGGTTGAACGAACAACCCGATCTGGTTACTGTGTTCGGCCTGCCTCGGGGGTGTACCGAAGCGGCCAAACGGGCCAGACTGTAAATCTGGCGGCATTATGCCTTCGAAGGTTCGAATCCTTCCGCCCC
>JADZET010000226.1 GCA_020850375.1 Phycisphaeraceae bacterium
AGTTCGGCGGCGGCGGTCTGGTTGCGGGCCTGGGCGCGCTCGAGGGCGGTCTTGTTGTAGCGGTTCTTGGCGTTGACGTCGGCGCCCTTGGCGAGCAGGAGCTCGATCAGGGGGAGGTGGCCCTTCTCGGCGGCGTAGTGGAGGGGGAGCTCGCCGGTAGAGTCCTTGAGGTTGGGGTTGGCGCCGGCTTTGAGGAGGGCCTCGGCGGCGGCGTGGTCGTTTTTCTCGGCGGCTTCGTGGAGCGACTTGGCGGGCATGGGGGACTCCTCCTCGTGTGGGAACCGAAGGTGGAGGGTCATCATACCGCGCTGCGTAGGGATCAGGGCGAGGGATGGGCGTGGTAGGAGGGGAGGGGCTGGAGCATGGCCAGGAGCCAGCGGAGGAACCAGAGGGTGAGGCAGGCGGCGAGGAAGAGGGAGATGTGGAGATAGCCGGGGAGGTAGAGGCCGGCGCCGAGGAGCCAGGCGGCGTCGTAGAGGATGAGCCAGAGGAGGCTGAGCTGGTCGAGGTTTTCGAGTGTTCGGCGGCGTGAGCCGGCGCGGTGGGTGAGGATGCTGACGCGATAGTAGGCGAGGCCGGCGAAGACGGCGGCGGCGATGATCGGGCCGATCCAGACGCCCGAGGCGTGGGGGACGAAGGCGTGGCGGAGGCCCATGAAGGCGAGGAGGCAGAAGGTCCAGAAGAGCCAGCCGGCGCAGAGCGCCCAGGCCTGGGGGGCGAGCAGGCGTGGGCGTTTGCCCTCGAGCCGGTGGACGAGGGCGAGGCAGGCGACGGCGTGGGTGAGGTTGAGCCAGATGGGCCAGGCGAAGCTGACGTGGGGATTGGCGGCCGCCATCATGCCGGCACGGACAAGTCCGAGGGTCATCAGGCCGGTGGCGGGGAAGAACTTTCCGAAGCCGTTATAAAAGAGGATGCCGGCGGAGGCGAGGATGCAGATGACGGCGGTGGGGGTGCCCAGGGCGACGGCGGCGAGGATGGCGAGCATGAGGGAGAGGAAGGTGAGGGCGATGGCGTGGCTGGGTCGGATTCGGCCGGCGGGGATGGGCTTGTCGGGGGAGAAGAGGCGGTCGCGGCGGGCGTCGAGGATGTCGTTGAGGGATACGCCGTAGATGTGCACGCCCAGACCCATGACGGCCAGGAGGAAGAGGGACAGGGGCAGGGGGAAGGATTGGAGGTATGGGGGGCGCTGCTCGGCGGGTTCGAGGCCGAGGGCGAGGAAGGCCATGACCCAGAGGTTGCTGACGGCGGTGAAGGCGGTGCCGAAGCGGGCGAGCTGGAGGAGGTGGAGGATGCGTTGTAGCCAGGGGTGCATGGGGGGAGGTCTGGGGCGGGGTTGGGGGGGGTTAAGGGGACGAGGAATCTGGACGACTGGGGCTGATCATGACGATACACTAGCGGGTTATGCGGACCAAGCGATCAAGGATGGCGTGGATGGGGGTGGCGGGGCTCAGTGCGCTGCTGGCGGGGGGGGGCGCGTCGTGGCAGAAGTCGGCGGAGGGGACGGGGGACTCGCAGGACGCGGTGGCGTTGGCGGATGAGCCGATGAGCACGCCGAGCCGGGTGGCGCGGGATGCGTTTAACACGTATGACCCGGACCTGCGGCGGGACAGCATCCTGCGGCTGGCGGGGGCGGCGTTCGGGGGGGATGAGGCGTATCTGAAGCTGTACCGGCATGCGCTCGAGGACGCGGACCCGACGGTGCGGGCGGTGGCGGCGCATGCGCTGGCGATCCATGGGACGGTGGCGGACGCGGAGCTTTTGGCGGGGAAGCTGGCGGACGAGGCGCCGCAGGTGCGTTGGGAGGCGGCGCGGGGGTTGCAGATGATCCACAACCCGGCGGCGGTGCGGGGGCTGCTGCGTACGGCGCAGGAGGACGAGGACGTGGACGTGCGGATGGCGGCGACGGACGCGCTGGGGCAGTATGCGCAGGCGTCGGTGGTCGATGCGCTGATCCGGGTGCTGGATGATTCGGACTTCGCGGTGGCGCGGACGGCGCGGACGAGTCTTGAGACGCTGACGGGGCAGGAGCTCGGGGCGTCGGCGGGGGAATGGCTGAAGTGGTCGCGGGAGCACGCGAGGGAGATGTTCAAGGGTCAGAAGGTATATACGTATCAGCCCTACGTTCGGCCGACGAGCTGGATGGATCGGACGCTGCTGTGGCGGAACTTCACGAAGGAGAACGCCGGGCCGCGGCGGCCTCGAGGGCTGGAGGGGACGGAGGGGGCGGGTCAGGAGAAGCGGGATTCCTGACGACGATGAGGGTCGGCGTCGGCGCGGGGGGCACGCGTGCGGCGGAGAAGGTCGGATGCGGGCGACGCTGGTGACGGCGGTGTGGGTGATGCTGGCGAAGCAGCGGGTGCAGCGACAGGTAGCGCGGCGGGCGGTGCGTTTCCATGTCGACGGGGGCGAGGGGCCGGCGTGGGATCGTGCGGAGGAGGCGTCGAGGCGTTGGTTTGATCGTGTGGGTCAGTTGGTGGAGGAGATCGTGGAGCGTTCGAGGCGGGATGCGGGGTTCGCAGAGCTGGTCGGGGATTCGTGCGAGCGACGTTCCCGCCGAGCCGGGTGGTGGGCAGCGTGCTGGGGAATTTTGAGGTGGTGGATTAGGCGCGGGGGGTCAAGGGAATCAGGCCCCGGCGCGACGGGGTCAATCGGCGTTGAACGGGACGAGTTCGTCGACGAGCTTCTGGCGATCGGGGGAAGAAAAGGGTATATCAAATGTTTGGATGAGAGGGACACCTATCGTCACACCTGCTGACACGACGACCGGCAAATCGCATCGCTTCACTTTCGTGCTGCGGGAAATGTGTCGTGTCCCCTTTTCCATCCCCCCTTTTCCATCCCCCCCTTTTCCTCCCCCCTGTCCCCTTTTCCTCCCCCCGTCGGCAACCATAACCCATAGCAAGCGGCATTTCGCCGGGGTGTGTTGATGATAACTACAAACAATATAGACAAAGTAAATATTGGCCTAAGTCATTCAGCCAAGCTATTCTATATAAGACTTTGTACACTAGCCAGAATGTTTGTTCTACTTCCACCGTTATTTATAGCAGGCTGTTCGGATCACCTCCTTGAAGCAGTCAAAGCGGGTAATATTGCGCGTGTTAAAGAGATCATAGCGGGCGGTGGCAATGTCAATACTGCAGACTCAGAGAATCGAAGCCCACTCTGGTATGCAGCCGCAGATGGCAACCTGGAGTTAGTTGATCTACTAGTCGGCGCGGGTGCAGATATTGAAACCGTCAGCCGATTTATTGGAACACCTTTACACGCTGCCTCGGTATATGGTCATGCGACGATTGTAGAGTATCTGTTGCAGCATGGGGCCGTTGTCGATGCCCGTAATCGTGGGGATGAAACACCCTTGTGGGCAGCCGCACATGCAGGCAGTACAGAGGCCGTCGGCATCCTAGTTGACCATGGTGCAGATGTTAACGCACTAAGCGGATCATGGATTCCCCTCCATATCGCATGCGCGTTCGGCAATTATGAAACTGTCCGAACTCTAGTTAGTTTTGGCGCCGATGTTAATCGTCCTGATGATACCGGGAAGACGCCGCTACATCTCGCGGTGATGGCGGCAAATGATCGCGTGGATATTGTTAACGAGTTGTTGCAGCATGGAGCCGACCCGAATCTCATAGATCAATCCGGGAATACACCGTTAATGTTGGCAACTCATGGAGGACGTCCTCGATGTGCTGAACGTTTATCACATGAGGGTGGAAAAGGGGAGGGTGAAAAAGGGGACACTAGAGGGTGAAAAAGGGGACGCTAGACATTTAAAGGCTTTTAAAGCTTGCAGTGGCAGACACATACAGCAGAAATAATGTGTAGTGTCCCCTTTTTCAGGCTTCGGCGCGGCGGGACCACTCGGTGTTGAGCGGTTGGAGCTCGGCGGCGATTTTTTCGCGGTCGGCCTGGAGCCGGCGGGCGCGGTCGGGGTGGCGGTAGGTGGCGGGGTCGGCGAGCTGGGCGTCGGCTTGGGCGAGCTGGGTTTCGAGGGTGAGGATTTTGGATTCGAGAGAGGAGTCGCTGAGCTTGGACAGAGGGCTTTTGGCGGCGGATTTGGATTTGGGCGTGGGGGCAGAGGATCTGGGTTTGGGGGGTGTAGGAGAGTACCCCCCGGCGGAGCCGGGGGCTGAGGCGGGGCGGGCGGTCGTGGCAGGCGGATTTTTCCCGGCGTTGGCGGGGGCGGAGGCCGGGGCGGGGGATTTCGGGGCGGAGGTCGATTCGGCGAGGAGGTCGGAGTAGGTGCCCTGGAAGTGGCGGACATTGCCATCACCGTCGAAGACGAGCAGCTCGTCGGTGAGGTCGTCGAGGAGCATGCGGTCGTGGGTGATGAGGATGAGTGTGCCGGGGGTCTGGCGGCGGGTCTCTTCGGTCAGGGCGAGGTAGCGGCGGAGGGCGTCTTCCAAGCGTTCGGCGCTGGCGACGTCGAGGTGGTTGGTGGGTTCGTCGAGGACCAGGACGTTGTGTCGGCCGACGACCAGGCCGGCCAGGGCGGTGCGGGTGCGTTCGCCGCCGGAGAGGGCGCTGAGAGGTTTGTCCTGGTCGTCGCCGGTAAAGAGGAAGGCGCCGGCGAGGTCGCGGGCGTCCTGTTCGTTGCTCACGAAGGGGCGGAGGTGCTCGACGACGGTGCGGCTAAGGTCCAGGTGCTCCTGGGTCTGTCGGAAGTAACCGACGTCGAGGCTGGCGCCGAGTCGGATGCCCCCGGAATCAATGGGGAGCTCGCCGAGCAGACAACGGACCAGCGTGGACTTTCCGCTGCCGTTGGGGCCGATGACGCCGAGGCGCTGGCCGCGTTTGACCTGGAGGGTGAGGTCCCGGAAGAGGACCTTGGCGTCGTAGGCTTTGGTGATGTGTTCGGCGGTCAGGACGATGTCGCCGGAGCGGGCGGGCTCGGGGATGCGGATCGAGACGTCATCGGACTGTGAGGGACGCTCGACGGACTCGTCGCGGATCAGGCGTTCGAGTCGTTTTTCGCGGCCCTGGGCCTGTCGGGCGCGCTGGCCGGCGCGGTAGCGGTCGATGAAGGCCTGCTCGCGTTTGAACTGTTCCTGCTGCTTCTGGTAGACGCGTTGCTGGGTGAGGCGTCGCTGGGCGCGGAGTTCGCGGTACTTGGCGTAGTTGCCGGGGTAGTCGTAGAGGCGTCCGAGTTCGAGCTCGTGGATGCGGGTGACGACGCGGTCGAGGAGCCAGCGGTCGTGGCTGACGAGGATGACGGCCCCCCGGAAGTCGCGGAGGTATTCCTCGAGCCACTGGCGGCCTGCGATGTCGAGGTGGTTGGTGGGCTCGTCGAGGAGAAGGAGGTCGGGGGAGGAGAGGAGCAATTTGGCCAGGGCGAGTCGGCCTTTTTGTCCGCCGGAGAGGTCGCGGACGCGGACGTTGAAGAATTCGTCGGTCAGGCCGACGCCGTGGAGGGTGGCCTCGATCTGGTGCTCGACGACGTAGCCGCCGGCGGCGTGGATCTGGTGGTCGACCTGCTCCATGCGGGCCATGAGGCGGTCGAGGTCTTCGCCCTGGGCGGTGGCCATGTCGTGGGCGATCTGTTCGTGCTGGGCCTGGAGCTGGTGGAGGCGGTCGAAGGCGGTGGAGGCTTCCTCGAAAAGGG
>JADZET010000227.1 GCA_020850375.1 Phycisphaeraceae bacterium
CCCTGGAGCTTGAGGAAAAGGGCTACGGCTGGCTCGAGCAGGAGATCGGCGAGCCGATCGCCAGCGCGTGAGTCTGAAGCACTGAGCATTCAACCGAACCCTCGACGCGAATAGACGCCATGACCACACTGACCGCACCGACCACCACCGAACCTTTCCTGACGCACCTCGACCGCGTCCCGGCCGGGCCGGCCTGGCTGACAGAGATCCGCCAGCGCGGGCTCGCACGCTACCGCCAGCTCGGACTGCCGACGATCCGCGATGAAGAGTGGCGCTACACGCGCATTGACGCGATCTCGCGCGGCTCCTTCGAGCCCGCCCCGGCCAAGCCGGCGTCAATCGTCGGTGGCGCCAAGGCGCTCGACCCGCACGACCTGGGCCTGACCGGCCCGCGGCTGGTCTTCGTCAACGGCCGATTCTCGCCGGAGCTCTCGCGGATCGACAAGCTCCCGAAGGGTGTCGCCGTCGGCGGCCTGGGCGCGGCCATCGCGGCCAACCAACCCGTCGTGCGTGAGCACCTGGGCCAGTACCTGGACATCAGCCATGACGCCTTCGGGGCGTTGAATCTCGCCTTCCTCGAGGACGGCGGGTTCGTGCACGTGCCGGCCGGCGTCAAGCTCGACCAGCCCGTGCACCTGCTCTACGTGTCCACCCCCGGAAGTTCCGCCGGTGTGTGTCACCCGCACAACTTGCTGGTCATCGAGACCGGGGCGAAGGCCACGGTCGTCGAGGACTACCTGAGCCTGGGCGAGGACACCAACTTCTCCAACGCTGTCACCGAGCTGGTCGTCGGCGACGAGGCCGACGTCGAGCACTACCTGATCGAGCGGGAGAGCGAACGGTCGCTGAACGTCTCGACGCTGCGCATCCAGCAGGGCGCGTCCTCCAAGTTCTCCTCGCACTCCGTGCTGATGGGCGGCCAGCTCGTCCGCAACAACGTCCACCCGGTGCTGGCCGGCCAGGGCGCGTGGTCGCTGCTCAACGGGCTCTACCTGGTGACGAACCAGGCCCACGTGGACAACCACATGCGCGTCGAGCACGTGGCGGCGCATTGCGACAGCCGGCAGTTCTACCGCGGCATCCTGACCGATCAGGCGTCCTCGATCTTCTCCGGCCGGATCAAGGTCCACCGCGGGGCCCAGAAGACCGACGCCAAGCAGAACAGCTCGAACCTGCTGCTGTCCGACGACGCCCAGGCGAACACCAAGCCCCAGCTCGAGATCTACGCCGACGACGTCAAGTGCACCCACGGGGCGACGATCGGCCAGCTCGACCCCGAGGGGATGTTCTACCTGCGCTCGCGCGGGATCGACGCCGTGACGGCCCGTGGCCTGCTCATCCGCGCCTTCGCCGGCGAGAGCCTCGACCGCATGGGCCACGAAGCCCTGCGGGCGGAGCTGGAGAAGCGGTTCCTCGAACGCCTGCCCCTGGGTGACGCCTAGTCCTCCCCCGAAGTAAGAAGGGAAGACTTTCCCGAGGTGAAGTTGTTACGCTTGCGGCGGCCGAGGAAGAAGTCGGGGATGTCGGCCGTAAGGGAACGAACATGACCCAGCCATACGCTCATCCCGAGTCGGTGGTCTCGACGCAGTGGGTGGACGAGCATCGCGGACAGACGGACCTCTACCGCATCGTCGAGTCGGACGAGGACGTCCTTCTCTACGAGACGGGCCACGTCCCCGAGGCGGTCAAGATCGACTGGATCAATGACCTCAACGACCCAGTCGTGCGCGACTACATCGACAACGCTAAATTCGCCGCCCTCTGCGCCAGGCACGGCATCGGCAACGACACGACGGTGATCTTCTACGGCGACAAGAGCAACTGGTGGGCGTGCTACGCCTTCTGGGTCTTCCGCCTGATGGGCCACGACAAGCTCAAGATCATGGACGGCGGGCGCGGCAAATGGATGGCCGAGGGCCGCGCGACGACCACGACCCGACCGAGCTATCCCGAGAAGACCTACCAGGTCACGCACCCGCGGCGCGGCATCCGCGCCTTCCGTGACGACGTGCTCCGCCACGTCCGCGCCGGCCGGCCCCTGGTCGACGTGCGGAGCATGGAGGAATTCACCGGCAAGCTCACGCACATGCCCGACTACCCGCAGGAGGGCGTCCTCCGCGGCGGGCACATCCCCGGGGCCAAGAGCTGCCCGTGGATGCGGGCGGTCAACGCCGACGGCACCTTCAAGAGCCGGGCCGAGCTCGAGGCGATCTACCAGGGCGAGTTGGGCCTCAAGATTCTCGATGACGTGGTGGCCTACTGCCGGATCGGCGAGCGCTCGAGCCACACCTGGTTTGTTTTGACGTGCCTGCTGGGCTTCGACACCGTCCGCAACTACGACGGCTCCTGGACGGAGTGGGGCAATGCCGTGGGCATGCCGATCGAGAAAGGATGAAGAGTTTCACCACAGAGGACACGGAGAACACGGAGGCGGAAAGACAGAGAAGTAATCGAGTGCGAATCAAACAAACATTGGCATCACCTCCGTGTCTTCTCCGTGCACTCCGTGTCCTCCGTGGTAAAACGCATTGAATGCATACACCATGCCGAATCGACTGGACGAGGTTGCCGAGGTCTTCCAGAGCGTCGAGCCCGAGACACGGCTCGAACTGCTGCTGGACTACAGCCGCAAGCTGCCTCCTCTGCCCGCGAGGCTCACCACCCAGCGTGACGCGGGCCTGCACCGCGTGCACGAGTGCATGACACCCGTCTTCCTGTGGGTGGAGGCCGAGGGGGACAAGCTGCGTCTCTGGATCGACGTCGCCCCCGAGTCGCCGACGGTGGCGGGGATGCTGGCGATCGTGGTCGAGGCGCTCGACGGCAGGCCGATCGAGGCCGTCAAGGATCTGCCGCTGGATCTGATCCAGAAGCTGGCCCTGGCCGACGTGCTGCGGATGAACCGCGCCGTCGGCATCGGCGCGATCCTCGGCCGGATCAAACGCGAGGCCGCGACGCTGGCCGCATCGTCTCAGTCCAACGCCCTGCAATCCTGATGCATGCCATGACCACACTCACCGCCACGAACACGTCCGTCGCCAAGGCCGAGCAACTGCGGCGGGACTTTCCCATCCTCGGCCGGCAGGTGCACGGCAAGCCGCTGGTCTACCTGGACAACGCCGCCACGACACAGAAGCCCGCGGCCGTGATCGAGGCGATCCGTCATTACTACGAGTCCGCCAACGCCAACGTGCACCGCGGCGTGCACGCGCTCAGCCAGGAGGCGACGGAGCTCTATGAGGGCGCCCGGGTGAAGCTGCGCGACTTCATCGGTGCGGCCAGCGAGCAGGAGATCGTCTTTGTCCGCGGCGCGACCGAGGCGATCAACCTCGTGGCCTTCGCCTACGGGCGCAGCGTCCTGAAGCCCGGCCGCGAGGTGCTGATCACGGCCATGGAGCACCACTCGAACATCGTGCCCTGGCAGATGCTTTGTGAGCAGACCGGCGCGACGCTCCGCGTGGCCCCGATCGATGATCGCGGCCAGCTCGTCTGGCCCGAGTTCGAGAAGCTCTTGACGAACAAGACCGCCATCGTCGCCGCGACGCACGTCTCCAACGCCCTGGGCACGATCAATCCCGTCGCCGAGATGGCTGCACTTGCCCATCAACGTGGCGCGGTGCTGATCGTCGACGGCGCCCAGGCCGTCAGCCACATGCCCGTGAACGTGGCCGAGCTCGGCTGCGATTTTTACGCCTTCTCCGGCCACAAGATGTTCGGCCCCATGGGCGTCGGCGTCCTCTACGGCCGCAAGGCGCTGCTCGATGCGATGCCCCCCTGGCAGGGCGGCGGGGACATGATCCGCTCGGTGAGCTTCGAGAAGACGACCTACAACGACCTGCCCTACAAGTTCGAGGCCGGCACGCCCGACGTCGCCGGCGCCGTCGGCCTGGGCGCGGCCATCGACTATCTCCGCGCCGCGGACATGGCGTGGATCGAGCAGTACGAGCACGAGCTCTTGGCCTACGGCGAGTCGTTGCTGAGCAAGGTATCGGGGCTCAAATTGATCGGCCAAGCCGAGCGGCGTGCAGCCGTACTCTCGTTCGTGTTCGACGACATCCACCCCCACGACGCCGGGACGGTCCTGGACACCCTGGGCGTGGCCGTGCGGACGGGCCACCACTGTGCCCAGCCGGTGATGGACCGCTTCGACGTGCCGGCGACGATCCGCGCCTCGCTGGCTTTCTACAATACGCCCGCCGATCTGGACGCCCTGGCCGCGGGGCTGAACCAGGTCATCAAGATGTTCCGCGGATAAACCTGCCCATGGACCTGAGCGAGCTTTATCAAGACCTGATCCTCGACCACGGCAAGCGCCCGCGCAACGTGGGCGAACTGCCCGGCCACAATCGGGAGGCCCAGGGGTTTAATCCCCTCTGCGGCGACAAGCTCACGCTCTACCTGCGGGTGGACGACGGCAAGGTCACGGACGCAAAGTTCGTCGGCAAGAGTTGTGCGATCTGCACCGCCAGCGCGTCGATGATGACCGAGGAACTCGCCGGCCACAGCGAGGCCGAGGCTCGCGAGCTGTTCACCCGTTTTCATGATCTCATGACGGGCAAGATCACGGACGAGCAGAGGCCCGAATCGATGGACCGCCTCTCGGCCCTCGGCGGCGTGCGACGCTTCCCCATGCGGGTTAAGTGCGCTACGCTTCCCTGGCACACCCTGATCGCCGCCCTGGACAACCAACCCCAGACGGTCAAGACGGAATAGGTTTTAGCAGCATGAGTCAGCCCGAACCGATCCAACCGACCCCGCCCCCGGAAGCGCCCCCGGAAGTGTCCCCGGAAGTGTCCCCGGAAGCGATCACGCCATCCGTGGCCTCTGGGCAAGCCAACGCGGACGGGACGTTCAACTACCCCCTGGCCCCCGAGCACGTCGAGAAGGTCAAGGACCGCGTGATCGAGGCCATCCAGAATGTCTACGACCCCGAGATCCCCGTGAACATCTTCGAGCTGGGCCTGATCTACGACGTGCAGGTCCAGCCCAGCGGCGACGTGCAGATCAAGATGACGCTGACCTCCCCCGCCTGCCCGGCCGCGCAGGAGATCCCCGTCGACGTGCGGGTCAAGGTCGGCCGCATCCCCGAGGTCAAGCAGGTCGACGTGCAGATCGTCTGGGACCCGCCCTGGGGCCCGAACTTCATGAGCGAAGTCGCCAAGGTCACGCTGGGGATGATGTGATCGCGTTGACTTGTAGGGCACGCATCCTGCGTGCCAGGGGGCGCGGGAAGCCATCCGAAAACCGGCACGCAGGATGCGTGCCCTACCTCACCAGCGTCAGCAGAAACCGAGTCGGTTCGACGGCGCTCAGGCGATGCGGCGCGTTGGCGGGCATGAGCACCCAGTCGTGCGGGCCCAGGTCGTGCTCCTGGCCCTCGACGGTGAACCGCAGCCGGCCGTCGAGCATCTGCACCGTGGCCACGAACGGCGCGCGGTGGTCCGAGATCTCCTGCCCGCCGTCCATGGCGAAAAGGATCTGCTTGTGCGCCGGCAGATCGATCAGTGTCTTGCTCAGGATCCCGCCCGCCGGCACCTCGGCCAGCTTCAGCAGATTCCCGACGTGCGAACGATCAGTCTCGAACAACGGCTTAGCCACGCGGCACCTCCAGCCTTCTACCCCAGACCCCAATCCTCACCCCACCGGCCCCGGCATCGTCGCACAGAACTCCGTGAGCTGCCGCAGCGTCGGGCTGCCGGCCTGCCTGACATAGTAGCCGCTGGTGGCTGTGCCCACGCACAGCGCCGCCTCGAGGTCCAACTCCGCCAACAGGCCCAGGCAGAAGCCGGCGTTGAAGTTGTCGCCGGCTCCGGTCGAAAGTTTCGGGTGCTCGATGAAGGGCCCGTCGAACCAGGCTGTGTCCACTTTGCCGTTCCGGGTCACCGCTCCGGCGGCGCCGTGGCGCGGATGGATCACCACGGCCGCGATGCGCAACGTCTCAAGGATGCGCTGGGCCAGCGACCGCAGGCCGGCCGTGTCACGCTCGCTGGCGACGGTGGTGAGATTGAGCGTCCGGGCGACTTGGTCAGACTCCTTGAAGTTCACCCCCAGCACCACGTCCGCCCAGGGCTGGAAGCTGGCGCACTGGCGCAGCGCGGCCGCGAGGTCATCGCGCGTGCGCTTCTCGGGGTCGGCCAGGTCGATGAAGATCTTGCGTCGGCCATGCTTCGGCTGCGGCAGGCTCGGAAGAAGGTCGCCGGCCAGATGCTTCCAGATCGTGTCCATGTGCGGCAGCATGGTCCAGTTGACCATCGCAATCAGGCTCGATCGGCCGAAGGTCTTGTTGAGCCAGCCGTCGTGGTCCGCCTGCTTGAGGCGCTGCCAGTTGACGTCGCCGAGCGTCTGGAGCTTGCCGAGCATCAGCTTGCCGTCGGAGAACTCCAGGGCGTCGGTGTAGGCCGCCTCGGCGATCGAGAGGCAGTCGGCCCTCTTGGCGAAGTCGGCGAAGACGGGGTGCACCTCGGGATATCCCAGCGCCCCGACGTAAGAGGTCGGCAGCCCCGCCTCGGCCAGCGCGGCGGCCATGATCGGGCCGTTACCGCCGAGCTTCTGGCGGGTGACGACCAGCTCGATGTTGCAGCTCATCCCGGCCGCCCCGAGGATGCGTTGGCCCAGCCCCGCGATGCTGGGGATCGGATCGAAGCGCTCGGCGTCGTGCCGCTTGTCGACCACGCGGATGATCGAGTCGATGAACCCGTCGAACCCGACCACAGCCGGATGTTCGTTGAGAACAGGCTCCAGGGCCCGCAGACCGTCGGCGGCCCGGGTTTGCACGTCGAGGCGCGATGTCATGGTGATTCCTCTGCAAAACGCCCGTTCCCGGGCGCGATCCGCCAGTTTATCAGAAAGCCCCGGCCCGCTGACGGACGAGCCATACCCGGCCATCTACCTTGGCCCACGGCCCGGCGGCCTGTAAACTGCACGCCATGAGAATCCCCCTCTGGGCCAGACTCCCGGCCCTCGCCATCGTCGTGCTGGTCGTCCTGAGCGCATGTCGATCCTCGGGCCACGACGCCGAACCCGCTCGCAGGCAATTGGCCGATCAGGCCCGCCGTGGTCAGTCGGACGGCATGGTCACGCGTGCCCCCGAGCCGGCGGTGATCGAGCCCGCCACGGCCGAGACATCCTCGCCCGCAGCCGCCACCGAGCCCTCCGAGCCGACAAGCAACGCCCCCGCAGGCTCCCCCGCCTCCGAAACCGCCATGGCGGGCCCGGCCTACACCATCGAGGCCCTCGTCGGGCAGGTCAACGGCCGGCCCGTCTACGCCGGCCGCATCCTCGACCCCATCGACGAGCAGCTCAAAGCCCTCTCCCGCACCCAGCCGCCCCAGCAGTTCGTCCGCAAGGCCCGCGAGCTGATTGCTACCCGCGTCGACCAGGTCATCTTCGACCAGCTCATCCTCGGCGAGGCCGAGCGCATGCTCTCGGACCGACAGCGCGACGGCCTCCGCTACTCCCTCAAGGAGAAACGGTCCGAGCTCGTTCGCAAGCACGGCCGCGGCTCGGAGCAGATCGCCGACAAGGTCCTGCTCGACACCACCGGCAAGGACCTCGTCCAGACCCTCCGCGAGGAGCGCGAGCGCCTGCTCGTGCAGAACTACACCGCCCAGCAGATCGTGCCCAAGATCGACGTGACCCGCTCGGACATCGAGCGGTACTACCAGCAGAACATCGAGCAGTACCAGCCCGCCCCGCAGCGGACGATCCACATGATCGTCGCCGACGCCGAGCACGCCCCGGCCGTCGCCGAGCGCCTCGTCGCCGGCGAGTCGTTCCTGACCCTCGCCGCCGACGCCGAGGTCAACACCTACCGTCCCGCCCAGGCCGGCCTGTTCGCCGAGAAGGCCACCGGCGAGAAGATCATTGAGAACGCCGACCTCAACGCCGCGACCCTCGCCCTCGAGGCCGGCCGGCACACCCAGGGCACGCCCCTGGAGGACCACACCGTCTGGGTCTACGTCGAGAAGATCGAGCAGAGCCCCGCCCGCACGCTCCAGGAGGTGCAGGCCGAGATCGAGCTCCACCTGCGGTCCCAGCAGCTGCAGGTCCTGACCATGCAGTACCGTCGCCGGCTGCTCAAGGACGGCAGCTTCACCCCTCAGGACCAGATGATCAACGCCGTGATGGAGGTGGCGCTGAGCCGTTACATGCCCGGCCCGTCTCGTCCGTGACGATCGCACACGACGGCGGGAGGCCGTCGGTCCACATTTCGCGTGAGTCGCGCCGGAGCGGGAGGCTCGGCGCGGCGGGGGACATCGGGGAGAATCGTCGATGGCCGTGCCCGAATGGTATGTGGCGGGTTGGTCGGCCGTGCGGGGCTGGCTGGCGCGATCGTTGCGCGGCGACATCGGCCGGCGCGGCGAGAAGGCCGCGGCCGATTACCTGCGGAAGCAGGGCTACCGCGTGATGGCGCGCAACATCCGCGCCCGCTGGGGCGAGATCGACATCGTCGCCCTGGCCCCCGACGGGCACACCGTGGTCGTCGTCGAGGTCAAGAGCCGGGACCTGAGCGCCCGGCCGGCGAAGGTCCCCGTGGCGCCCAACGGCTTGGTCGGTGAGACACCCGCGGCCGAGGGCAACGGTGAGATCGATTCTGCCGCCCCGGGCATCCTGCCCGAGTGGCACGTCAACCGCGACAAGCAGCGCAAGCTCTCGGGCCTGGCCGCGACGATGGCCCGCCGGCTGGGCTGGTCGGACCGGCCGATGCGCTTCGACGTCATCGGCGTGGACTGGCTGACCGCCGGCCGGCCACGCGTTCGCCACTACGTCGGGGCGTTCGAGTCGACGCTGTGAGCCGTGGAGGTTGAGGTACCATCAGGCAGAAGATGGTCACAGAAGTTCAAGCCCTGGTGGTCGGCGGCGGGCCTTCAGGCCTGGCGGTGGCCTACAGCCTGCAGGGCGACACCCTGGTGCTGGAAAAGGAGGGCGCCGTCGGCGGCCTGTGCCGCTCGATTTATCACGACGGGGCCGTGTTCGATATCGGCGGCCATTCGTTCCACACGCCGCACCCCGAAGTGCACGAGCTGGTCGAGAGCCTGCTCGACGGCGGCCTGTACCATCAGCAACGCGACGCGAAGGTCTACAGCCACCACACCCTGATCCCCTATCCTTTTCAGAGGTTTTTCGATCGTCTCCCCGACCCCGCGGTTGTCCGTGAATGCACGGAGGGCCTCGAACACGCCAGCGGTGACACGGCCCGGGCCGCGAATCTCGAGGAATATCTCCTCGCGAAATTCGGTCGGGGCATCGCCCGGCACTTCATGTTGCCCTACAACCGCAAGCTGTGGGCCCGTGACATCAGGCAGATATCGTGTGAGTGGACCCCGGAAAGAGTGGCGGCCGCCAATTTTGAGCACGAGCGATTCGACCACAACAGCGGCCAACGTAAGCCGCTGCAGCCCGACACCCAGGTCGGTTATCCCCGGCAGGGAGGCTTCGAGGAAATCTATCGTAGTTTTATCCCACACATCCCCGCCCTTGAGCTGAACAGCCCGATCGCCCGCATCGATCCCCGTGGCCGGATGGCAGTCGGGCCGGACGGCCGGCAGTACCGCTGGGAGTTCCTCGTTTCAACGATTCCTCTGCCCGTCCTAGTGCGCATGGTTGACGGCGCGCCGGCCGCGATCATCGCCATGTCGGACCGGCTTGAGTACATGTCCCTGCGGGTGGAGCTGCTGCTGGCGGGACGTCGGCTTGGCCCGACCCAGCGTATTTACGTGGCCGACAGCGACGTGCCCCCTCACAAGATCGCGTTCAACCACAACTCGTCGCCCAGCCTGCGGGCCAAGCCCCAGCACGCGATTATGGCCGAGGTCTCTCTCTCAGACGACAAGCCGGTTGACGTGAACCAGATCGCCCCCAGGACCATCGCCTTCTTGTGCGATCTGGGCGTGCTTGAATCGCCGCGGGACATCGTCTGGCAGGGCCACGTGGACGTGAAGTATGCCTACCCGGTGTACACGCATCATCGCCCCGCCCTGGTGCAAGGCATCAAGGACTGGCTGGCTCAGCATCACATCTACACCGTCGGTCGCTTCGGCGACTGGGAATACGTCAACTCGGATCGATGCGTGATGAAGGGGATGGACCTGGGCCGGGCACTGCGCCAGCAGTACCCCGTTCGTGGCCGCTGACGGAGCGTCTCGCCGGTCCGGTCTGCCGACCTCTCGGTGCAGACGGCGTCCTGAATCCCTCCCTCACACCATGCTCTGCCAGGTGAATGACTCGAGATACTTGCGCAGCGCGTACATGTGCGGGAACCGGCGGAGGATCAGCGTGCGGTTGAGGCCGGCGCAGATCCGCTTGATCTCGGCAGGCTGCTTGGCGTAATGCTTGCCGCCGCCGACGCACTCGTGCAGGATGGCCACCGCGTCGCGGACGTCCTGCCGCTGCTTGGACTTCGACGGCCGGCCCCAGTCGTAGAAGTCGATGAGCTTGAG
>JADZET010000228.1 GCA_020850375.1 Phycisphaeraceae bacterium
CCTACGCCACCGAGTTCTTCACCGCCTGGTACAGCGGACAGCACTACGAGCAGTTCGCCTTCCTCAACCGCGCCGCCGGACCCTACTCCTGGGCCTTCCTCACCATGGTCTTCTGCAACGTCATCTCCCCCCAGCTCCTCTGGTTCAAGGCCTGCCGAACCAACGTCTGGGTCCTGCTCTTCTGCGCCATGTGCATCAACGTCGGCATGTGGTTCGAACGCTTCGTCATCATCGTCTCCTCCCTCCACCGCGACTTCCTCCCCAGCAGCTGGGCCATGTACTACCCCACCTGGGTCGACCTGGGCATGCTCGCCGGCAGCTTCGGCCTCTTCTTCACCCTCTTCCTGCTCTTCTGCCGCTTCCTCCCCATGGTCGCCATGGCCGAGCTCAAGACCGTCATGCCCCAGGCCCACGCCTCCCACGGCCCCGACCGCTACGACTACCAGCCCGACCCTGATCACTCCGACGCCCAACCCGCGGCAGGGGGCCATTGACCATGAGCCACTCCGCTCCCGCAAATCCCGCCGGCGACGCCCCCAGGACCTACGCCCTCCTCGCCGAGTTCCCTGACGTCGATTCCGTCATGTCCGCCGCTGAGAAGGTCCGCGACGCCGGCTTCGACCAGTGGGACATGCACTCCCCATTCCCCATCCACGGCGCCGACAAGGCCATGGGCATCCGCCCGACCCTCCTGCCCTGGCTCGTCCTCGGCGGCGGACTCGCCGGCCTCCTCGGCGGACTCCTGCTCGTCTGGTGGACCAACGCCTCCGAGGTCCCCGGCCTGCCGGCGCCCATCCAGGGCTACCCCTACTTCATCAGCGGCAAGCCCATCTTCAGCCTCCCGGCCAACATCCCCGTCGTCTTCGAGACGACCATCCTCCTCGCCGCCTTCGGCGCCGTCCTGGGCATGTTCGCCCTCAACAACCTCCCCATGCTCTACAACCCGCTCTTGAAGAGCGACCGCTTCCGGCGCGCCACGTCCGACCGCTTCTTCATCGTCATCGGCGCCGACGACCCCAAGTTCGACCCCCACGCCACCCGCCGCTTCCTGACCTCTCTGGGCGCCACCGCCGTCGAGGAGGTCCAAGACTAATGGCCATCAACAAGAAAGAGTCCATCCCCCTCCCCACCCCTTGGGGCCTCAAACGCGACCTGCTCCTCCGCAAGCCCCCGTTCTGGATGATCAGCGCGCTATTGATCCTCATCGCCCTCTCCTTCATCCCCATCGCCCTGGCCCTGCGCGCCCGCATGTCCCTCTCCCCCGTCCCCCGCGTCGCCCTCTTCCAGGACATGGGCGTCCAGCCCCGCTACGGCCCCCAGGCCCCCAGCACCGTCTTCGCCGACGGCCGCGCCATGCGCCCCCCCGTCCCCGGAACCGTCGCACGCGGCGCCGCCGAGCTCGACGACCACTACGACCGCGGCTTCGAATTGCGCCGCGACGGCAACGGTCAAGGCTGGGAAGTCGTCTACTTCGACGGCCTGCCCAAGCAGCTCAAGGCCGACCAGAACCTCCTCCTCCGCGGCCGGAGCCGTTTCGACATCTACTGCGCGCCCTGCCACGGCGTCGACGGCCAGGGCGACGGCCCCCTCAAACGCCGCGCCCTCGAGCTCGAGGAGCCCAGCTGGCTTCCCCCCACCTCCCTCGTCTCCGACGCCGTCCGTCAGCGACAAGACGGCCACCTCTACAACACCATCCGCAACGGCATCCGCACCATGCCCGCCTACGGCCCACAGATCGACGTCGACGACCGCTGGGCCATCGTCACCTACATCCGAGCCCTCCAGCGCTCCCAGCACGCCACCCTCGACGACGTCCCCGCGGATCAAAGAAGCACCCTCAAATAACCCCCCCCGTCCGAGCCGGGCTCTGTGAGCCCGGTCCGGCGACTCGCTCGCCGGTTCTCCCCGCAAGTTGACCCCGGCAGCCCCAGCCTCGCACGTTCCCGGAGCACGACCTTGTCCGACCACCCCAAAGCCCAGATGCACCCGCAAGAAGAGCTGCGCCTCGGCCCCCGCGCCGCCGACCTGCGCCGCCGCGCGGGGATCCTCGCCGCGGTGGGCCTGATCCTCGCCATCCTCCACGCATTCCTCACCACCGACGGTTGCCGGCGCTTCCTCCTGGCTTACCTCGTCGCCTTCGCCTTCGTCCTGAGCCTCGCCCTCGGCGCCCTGTTCTTCGTCCTGCTCCAACACCTCACCCGTGCCGGCTGGTCCGTCCTCGTCCGCCGTCCCGCCGAACTGATGGCCGCCAGCCTCCCCGTCGTGGCCCTCCTCTTCATCCCCATCGCCGTCTCCGTCGCCGCAGGCCACGGCAAGATCTACCCCTGGGCCCAACCCGTCGCCGTCATCGAAAAAGCCGTCCAGGACCACGCCGCCGCCGAGCACACCGATCCCGTCGCCCTCGTAGCCCATGAAGGCGCCGCCGAGCACGCCTCCCAACAAGCTCCGGATGTAACTTCCGGGGGGGGCGTCGAGGAATTCCTCACCGCGCACCAGACCCTCGACGAATTCACCCTCAAAAAGCGTCCCTTCCTCAACCCCACCTTCTTCCTCCTCCGCTGGGTCGTCTACTTCACCCTCTGGTCCGGCCTCGCCCTCTGGCTCTTCCGCCACTCCACCCGTCAGGACCAGGACGGCGACCCCGCCCACACCATGCGCATGGAAAAATGGTCCGGCCTGGGCGTCCTCGCCTTCGGCCTGTCCATCACCTTCGCCTCCTTCGACCTCCTGATGTCCCTCAACCCCCACTGGTACAGCACCATGTTCGGGGTCTACTACTTCTCCGGCTCGATGATCGCCGTCTACGCCTCGC
>JADZET010000229.1 GCA_020850375.1 Phycisphaeraceae bacterium
CTCGCCCAGGCGACGTGCGGCGTGATGACGCAGCGAGGGGCGGTCAACAGCGGATTTTGAGGTTTCGGCGGCTCGGAAGTGAGAACATCGACGCCCGCGCCGGCCAAGCGGCCCTGGGCCAGGGCGTCGGCAAGAGCCTGCTCGTCCACGAGCGGTCCCCGGCCGGTGTTGATCAGGTAAGCCGTCGGCTTCATCTTCGTCAGACGAGCGGCGTTGATCAGGCCGCGCGTCTGCTCGGTCAGGGGGACGTGCAGGCTCACGACGTCGGACTGAGCCAACACCTCGTCCAGCGGCAGGCGTGCGATGGCATCGCCGGTCGGATCCGAAGTGCCCTGCCGCAGCGATTGGGCCGCGATGACGCGCATGCCCATCGCCTGGGCGATCCGGGCCACCTGTCGGCCGATCTCGCCCAGGCCGACGATGCCGAAGGTCTTGCCCGCCAGCTCGACCAGGGGGCTGAGTGTGAAGGAGAAATCGGGGCTGGCGGCCCACTGGCCCGATCGCACGGCCCGGCTGTGCTCGCCCACGTGATTGGTCAGCTCCAGCAGCAGGGCGAAGACATGCTGAGCGACCGAGGCGGTCGAGTAGGCCGGGACGTTGGTGACGACCGCGCCCCCCCGCTTCGCGGCAGGGACGTCGACAATGTTGTAGCCCGTGGCCAGGACGCCGATGTAGCGGAGGAGAGTCGGCTTGCCGATCTCCTGGTTCCGCTGGGCGACGGCCGCGAGCGTCGGGGCCATCAGGGGCGTCTTGTTGGTCAGGATGGCGTCAAAGCCGGCGGCGCGTTCGACGATCTGGTCCGCCGGGGTGCGGTCGTGCACGACCAGTTCGCCCAGCTCCTCAAACGGCGTCCAGGGCAGGTCACCGGGGCTGAGCGTCCATCCGTCGAGGCAGACAATGCGACAAGAGGTCATGAGCAAGATGTTAACGCGGGGACGGCGGGGTGAGTACCCCCTGGCCGGAGGCTGAGCCTCCCTCGCGGCATGGGTTATGATGCTCGGATGCAGATCTACCTCGACGACCAGGCGTGCGACATCCAGGGCCGGACGCTCCACGACGTGCTCGAGGCCGCCGGTAGGTTGCTGGCCCCCCGCAAGCGGATCGTCGTGGAGGTCGAGATCAACGGCCGCTTCCTCGGCCCGGACGAGATCGACGACGAGAGCGGCCACACGCTCTCGCCCGACGCGCAGGTGAGGCTGGCCTCAGCCAATCCGGCTGAATTGGTCGTGCAGATGCTCGAGCAAACGCGGACGGAGCTGCTCGCGGCGCGGGACCATCAGCACGAGGCGGCCGAGCTCTTCCAGCAGGACGAACCGGCCAAGGCCCTGGCCAAGATCGGCGAGGCGGTGGGCGTGTGGCAGCGTCTGCCCGAGGCGGTGGTGCACACCGTCCGCTACACCGGGCTGGACCTCGACGAGATGCGCGTGGACCAGCAGCCGGCGTCCTTGGTGATCCGGACGATGATCGACCGGCTCGGGCAGTTCAAGGCCCTGATCGAGGCGGGCGACTCGGTGGCCATGGCCGACACGCTGGCGTACGAGTGGCCGGAGGTGGTCGACCAGTGGGACCGGCTGCTGCGAGAGCTCGTCGAGCGCGTCAACGCCATGCGATAGCCGCCGCGACTTCCACCGAGCACTCCTCGCTTCTCACGAAAATTCACTTGCCCATCATCAGCGACAGCAGGCCGCGCTGGACGTGCAGGCGGTTGTGGGCCTGGGGAAAAACGCGGCTGTGCGGGCCGTCGAGGACCTCGCTGGTGATCTCGACGTTGCGGTAGGCCGGAAGGCAGTGCAGGACGATGGCCCGCGAGGGGGCCTCGGCGAGCAGTTCGCTGTTGATCTGGTAGCCGGCGAAGGCCTGGCGGCGCTGCTCCTTCTCGGCCTCCTGGCCCATCGAGACCCAGGTGTCGGTGTAGATCGCGTCGGCCTCCTTGACGGCCTGCCTGGGGTCGCTGACGCGCGTGACACTGAGCTCCGGCGAGCGCAGCCGCGTGGACTCGAGGAAACCCGCGTCGAGCTCGAAGCCCGGGGGGCTCGAGAGGACCACACGGACGCCGAGCTTGCCGCAGACGGCCACGAGGCTGCGGGCGACGTTGTTGCCGTCGCCGACGTAGACCAGCGTCCGTCCGGCCAGGTCGCGGCCGAACTCGTCCATCATGGTCATGACGTCGGCCAGGGCCTGGCAGGGGTGCGAATAGTCGCTGAGCGCATTGACCACGGGCAGGCCGGAGTACTCGGCCAGTTGGACCAGCTTGGAGTGCTCGAAGACACGCGCGATGATCAGGTGGACCATCCCGCCGAGCACGCGGGCGACGTCGGCGGTGGCCTCGCGTTTGCCCAGGCCCACCTCACTGGCCGAGAGGGTGATGGTCCGGCCCCCGAGCTCGAAGACGGCCTGCTCGAAGGAGACCCGGGTGCGCAGGCTGGGCTTCTCGAAGATCAGCGCGGCGGTCTTGCCGGCCATGGCCTGGGGGATGGCCCGGCCTTGCTTGATCGCCTGGCGCAGCTCGTAGGACCGATCGAGCACCTGGCGGATTTCTTCGGCGGATGATTCGGCAATCGAGAGCATGTGACGCATATCAACACCTCCGCCCCATGGGGCGTGGTTCTCGTGGGCGGTGGTCGGCCTCAGGCCGGGCCCAGGACGATCTCCGTGCCGATGCCGCGGTCGGTGTAGATCTCCAGCAGCAGGGCGTGGGGGATGCGGCCGTCGATGATGTGGGCCTTGTTGACGCCGGCCTCGAGCGCGGTCAGGGCGGCCTCGACCTTCGGGAGCATGCCCGAGGTGATCACGCCCTCGCGGACGAGCTGGTCGATCCGGCCGCGAGTCAGGTGGCTGGCCAGGGACTCGGGGTCGTCGGCCTGGGTGCGGATGCCGTGGGTGTCCGAGACCAGGACGAGCTTCTCGGCCTTGACCGCCGCGGCGACGTGGCCGGCGACGGAATCGGCGTTGACGTTGAGCTTGCCGCCGGCGCCGTCGCGGGCGATCGGGGCCACCACGGGGATGTAGTGGGCCTCGGTCAGGGCCCGCAGCAGGTTGGCGTTGACCCACTGCACCTCGCCGACGAAGCCGATGTCGATCCGCTTCTGTGCCCCCGACGGGTCCTTGGCGTCGATGGGCTCATTCAGGAACATCCGCTTGGCGAAGACGGCGCAGGAGCCGAGGCTGTGCAGGCCCATGCCTCGCTGGCCCATCTCGTCGATGGTCTGGAGGATCTGCTGATTGATCTGGTTGACCAGGACGTGCTCGGCGATGGCCAGGGTGCGCTCGTCGGTGTACCGCCGGCCCTGGACGAACTGGGCCTCGAGGCCGGCCTGCTTCATGGCGTCGTTGATGGCCTTGCCCCCGCCGTGGACCAGGACGGGGCACATGCCCACCGCGGCCATGAAGCAGACGTCGTCGAGGATGCTCCGCAGGGTCTGCGGCTCATCCATGATCGACCCGCCGATCTTGACCACCACCACCCGGTCCTGAAACCGGCGGATGTACTGGTGCGCCTCGACCAGCGCCTGCGCCTTGGCGATCGCCTCTTGCATGGGCCCGTGTTCCCTTTCCGCTCGGCAGAGAGCAAAGGGCAAAGCATATCAACAGTGCCCCGCCCATCAACCCGGGCGGTCCGTTGACGGGGGTGCCGGATCGGGGGTGTGGCCGTGGGTCATCCCTCGATGTTGCCGCCACGCCACAGTCGGGCGCAGCCGTTCCAGGCCCTGCGGGGCTGAATTCGACTCAATCTCCTGTGTTTGAGCGACTTGCGCAGGATGGCTTGGCCAGGCCCCTCGGTTGCCCCTTGGGCATACCATGCCTGACACACCCCTGGTCCTCTCGATCGAACGCCCCCGCATCCAGTTACCCCTTCACACCCGGATGGCGCTGCTGGCCGTCGTCGCGGCCGTCGCGGGATCGCTGTGGCTGACCGCCCGCGTCTGGGGGCATCACCTCGGCTGGTTCGGGCTGCCGGACGAGATGATCCATGTCAGCGCTCACATCGTCGTCTGGGGCTCCCTGGGCGTGCTGGCCACGTTCGGCCTGGGCCGGCGCTACCTGCTCGGCGGGCTGGCAGTCATCGTGATCTCGGGACTTGACGAGTTCCACCAGCGTTTCGTGCCGGGCCGGTTCGCGTCGTGGGACGATTTCTGCATCAACGTCGGGGCGGTGGTCGTGTTCCTGCTGGTCGCCCGGATGGTTGAGAGCTAC
>JADZET010000230.1 GCA_020850375.1 Phycisphaeraceae bacterium
CCGTGGGGGGCACAATGGCGGGCCCGCCGCCTTGCCAGGGAGTGGCGATGACGATTGATTAATCCATCCTGGAAGGACGCTTAGACATGGCCATGCTGTATCCCGAGGGGCTGCTCTGTGAGTACGCAGTGAATCCGCTGGGGATCGACGTGACCCGGCCGCGGCTGAGCTGGCGGCTGGAGGCGGACGCGGAGGGGAGTCGCAAGGCGCCGGTGCAGACGGCGTATCGGGTGCGGGTGGCGTCGAGCGAGGAGCAGCTGATTCAGGCGATTGAGGGCGGCAAGGCGGACCTGTGGGACAGCGGGATCGTCAGGTCGGGGCAGACGCTGCACGTCGAGTACGCGGGCAGGAAGCTGCGCAGCGGGCAGCGGTGCTGGTGGAGCGTGGAGGTCTGGGCGGATGAGCAGGAGGCGTCGGCGTTGTCCTGGCCGGCGTGGTGGGAGATGGGGCTGCTTGATCCGGCCAAGGACTGGCATGGGCCTTGGATCGGGCGGACGGAGACGATCGAATATGAGCCGGCGCCGTTCTTTCGGCGGGAGGTGGAGCTGCCTGCAGAAATAGCGACAGCGCGGCTTTACATCTGCGGGTTGGGATATCACGAGCTGAGCATCAACGGGTGGAAGGTCGGCGGGCATGCGCTCGACCCGACGTGGACGATGTATCACAAGCGGGTGCTGTACGTCACGCACGACGTGACGGAGCTGTTGCGGCCGGGGAGCAATGCGATCGGCGTGGTTCTGGGGACGGGGTGGTACAACTGCCACGCCAAGGCGGTGTGGGGGTTCGACAAGGCGCCATGGCGGGCGGCGCCGGCGCTGCGACTGGAATTGCGCGTGACGCTTGAGGACGGGCGCGAGATGGTGGTGGCGAGCGGGCCGGAGTGGAGGACGACGACGGGGCCGATCGTGGAAGACAGCATCTACACGGGCGAGACGTATGACGCACGATTGGAGATGCCGGGGTGGGATCAGCCAGGTTTTGACGATTCGCAGTGGCAGGCGGCGAAGGTGGTTGCTGGGCCGGCGGGACGATTGGCGGCGCAGCAGATGCCGGCGGTCGAGCCGGGCAAAGCGATCCGGCCGGTGAGGGTGTGGGAGTCGAGCAAGGGGGTCTATGTGGTCGACGCGGGGCAGAACCTCGCGGGGCGAGCGCGGCTGAAGGTGCGGGGCAAACGTGGCACGAAGATCGTCATGAAATATGCCGAGACGCTCAAGCCCGATGGGAGCGCGGACGTTGACGGCAACGCGGGGCTGATCAAGCGGGCGGGGTTCTCGGACAAGTTCCAGACGGACACGTACATCTGCAAGGGAGAGGGTGTCGAGACATGGGAGTCACGCTTCACGTACCACGGGTTTCAGTATGTCGAGGTGGCAGGATTCCCTGGAAAACTCAAGGCGAGCGACATCAGCATCATCCCGCTGCACACACGGCAGGAGCGGGTGGGGACGTTCAGGTCGTCGAATCGGGTGCTCAACAGGCTGTGGGCGATGACGCGGTGGTCATATCTGAGCAACCTGGTGGGTGTGCCGACGGACTGCCCGCAGCGGGAGAAGAACGGCTGGACGGGCGACGCGCAGCTCGCGGCCGAGCAGGCGATCTACAACCATGATCCGGCCCTGGTCTACACCAACTGGCTCGAAGACTACCGGGACTCACAACTAGCGGATGGACGTCTTCCGGGGATCGTGCCGACGAGCGGGCACTTCGGGTACGACGGAGAGTACGGGCCGGGCTGGGACTCGGCGTACGTGATGATGCCGTGGCATATGTACCTGTACTACGGCGACCGGCGCATCCTCGCCCGCCACTACCCGGGGATGAAGAAGTACGTGGCGTACCTGAACAAGCGGGCGAGCAAGGGCGTGCTGCGGTACGGCCTGGGCGACTGGCTGCCGCCGATCCACGATCGGTGCATCCCGGTGACGTCGACGGCGATGTACTACGACGTGGCGAAGAAAGTGGCGGCGATCGCGGGGATCCTGGGTAAGGAGACGGAAGCGACGAAGTACGAGGCCCTAGCCGCGAAGGTGCGGGAGGCCTTCTATCGGGAGATGTTCAACGTCAAGAAGGGCTTCTGCGGGAACAACTACCAGACGGACTTCGCGGCGGTGCTCTATCACGGGATCCTCAAGGAGGAGGATCGGCCGAAGGTGCTGGGGAATCTCCTGCAGATGATCAAGGCCCACGGCGGGCACCTGGCCACGGGCATCCTGGGGGCACGAGCGATGCTCAACGTGCTGCTCGATCACGGCAGGACGGACGTGGCGTATGCCATGGTGACCAAGCCGGACTACCCGGGGTGGGGTTATTGGGTGAGCCGGGGGGCGACGACGCTGTGGGAGACGTGGGACGGCGTGGACGTGTCGCAGAACCACATCATGTTCGGGGAGGTCAGCGCGTGGTTCTACAAGGCACTGGCGGGGATCCGGGTGGACCCCCAACAGCCTGCCTTTGAGCATGTGGTAATTCGGCCGCAGGTGGTGGGGGATCTCAGGCACGTCTCGGCGTCGACGCGGACGCTGCGGGGGGTGGTGAGCAGTGCGTGGGAGCGGAAGGGAGGCAAGCTGACGCTGCAGGTGGAGATCCCGCCGACGGCGACGGGGACAGTGTGTGTACCGTGGGCGTCGAAGGGGAAGGCCCCGGGCAGGCCGAGTCGGATGGAGACGGATGCGAGCGGGCGGACGGTGGCGGTGTATGAGGTGGGGCCAGGCGTGCATCGGTTTGTGGGAAGTTTGTAAGGGATGAGAGACCCAGGCATAGCCATGCCTGGGCTTGGCAGAGACCGGCTGGACGAGCGTTGGGAGGTTATGCTTTGGGGATGAGCACGCAGGTCAGCACGAGCGTCGAGATTCGGGTGCGGTACAACGACTGCGACCCCATGCGGGTGGTGCACCACAGCGTGTACCCGGTCTGGTTCGAGATCGCCCGGACGGAGCTGCTGCGGCAGCGGGCGATGGCGTACCGGGAGATGGAGGAACGGGGGGTCTTTTTTGTGGTCACGGAATTAAGCGTCCGTTACCGCAAGCCGGCCCGGTACGACGACGTGATCCGGGTGGAGGTGGTGGAGAAATACACGGGCGGGGTGAAGATCCAGCATGAATACGGGGTCTTCCGGGGGCAGGAGCTCCTGGTTGAGGGTTCGACGACGCTGGTGTGCGTCAGCCGGGACGGTAAACCCCAGCGGCTGCCGGAGTTCCTGGCGTAGCACGTCACGGGCTCTTTGACGGGGATCGGGGACTCACTACAATCTGCGACTTCGACGTTTTTTTAGCGACTCCCGCGTACAGCCACGGCCGGCGCAGGTGGAAGCGTTAGCCCATCGGCCCGGTGATTGAGGAAATACTGACATGGCCAAGACTTCGTCCAAGCGTTCGACCAAGAAGACCGGCAAGAAGGTTGCCAAGAAGACCGCGAAGAAGGCGCCCGCCAAGAAGCCCGCCGCCAAGAAGACTACCGGGGGTTCCGCGGGCGGCAAGACGCGGATGATCTATTACTTCGGCAAGACCCGCACCGACGGCAACGGCAAGCAGAAAGAGTTGCTCGGCGGCAAGGGGGCGAACCTGGCGGAGATGACGAGCATCGGGCTGCCGGTGCCCCCGGGCTTCACGATCACGACCGAGGTCTGCGCCCTTTACTACAAGGTCGGCCGCAAGCTCCCCGCGGCGCTGATGGACCAGGTGCGCCATCACGTGGCCATGCTCGAGAAGGAGCTGGGCAAGAAGTTCGGGGACTCGACGAACCCGTTGCTGTTCTCGGTGCGTTCGGGGGCGGCCCAGTCGATGCCGGGGATGATGAACACGATCCTGAACCTGGGATTGAACGACCAGTCGGTGGTGGGCGTGGTCAACGCGACGCAGAACGAGCGGTTCGCGTATGACTCCTACCGCCGGCTGATCAACATGTACGGCGACGTGGTCATGAACGTCGACCATGAGCATTTCGAAGAGGCCTTCGACAAGATCAAGCTCAAATACAACGCCAAGCTCGACACCGACGTGCCCGCCAAGGGCCTGATCGAGTTGTGCGAGGCCTACAAGGCCGTGTATCGCAGTCACGTCGGCCAGGATTTCCCGCAGGACCCCTACAAGCAGCTCGAGCTGGCCATCGAGGCCGTCTTTAAGAGCTGGATGCAGCACCGGGCGGTGCGGTACCGCCAGATCAACAACATCCAGGGCCTGCTCGGGACGGCCGTCAACGTGCAGTCGATGGTGTTCGGCAACATGGGCGACGACTGCGGGACGGGCGTGGCCTTCACGCGCAACCCGTCGACGGGCGAGAACAAGTTCTACGGCGAGTTCCTGATCAACGCCCAGGGCGAGGACGTGGTGGCAGGCATCCGCACGCCGATGCACTGCGACGAGATGCCCAAGTGGAAGCCCGAGGTCTACAAGCAGCTCCTGGGCATCAAGAAGACGCTCGAGAACCACTACCGGGACATGCAGGACATCGAGTTCACCATCGAACGGTCCAAGCTCTTCATGCTCCAGACGCGCAACGGCAAGCGCACCGGGGCGGCGGCCGTCAAGATCGCCTGCGACATGGTCAAGGAGAAGCTGATCACCGAGAAGCAAGGCGTGCTGCGCATCCCGGCGGGCGACCTGACGCAGCTCCTGCTGCCGAGCTTCAGCCCGGCGGGCAAGAAGAACGCTGCGGTGCTGACCCGCGGTCTGCCGGCGTCGCCCGGCGCGGCGGTGGGCAAGCTGGCGTTCACGGCCGAGGAGGCGGTCAATCGCACGCGGGCGGGCGAGGCGGTGCTGCTGGTCCGCAAGGAGACCAACCCCGAGGACATCGACGGGATGCACTCGGCGGCGGGCATCCTCACCAGCACGGGCGGGATGACCAGCCACGCGGCCGTGGTGGCCCGCGGGTGGGGCCGCTGCTGCGTGGCCGGCGCCGGCGAGATCCAGATTGACGCCAAGAGCCGGACGATCACCGTCAAGGGCAAGACCTACACGCACGCCGACACGCTGTCGATCGACGGCTCAACCGGCGAGGTGATGGCGGGCACCATCCAGCGTCAGGAGCCGACGCTGTCGGGCGACTTCGCGACGGTGATGAAGTGGTCGGACAAGTACCGGACGCTGAAGGTGAGGACCAACGCGGACACGCCGGCCGACGCCGTGCGGGCGCGAGAGTTCGGGGCCGAGGGCATCGGCCTCTGCCGGACCGAGCACATGTTCTTCGAGGGCGATCGCATCAAGGCGATGCGCGAGATGATCCTGGCCGAGGCCAAGGAGGCCCGCGTGGCGGCGCTGGCGAAGCTGCTGCCCTACCAGAAGCAGGACTTCGTCGGGATCTTCACGGCCATGAAGGGGCTGCCGGTGACGGTGCGCCTGCTTGACCCCCCGCTGCACGAGTTCCTGCCGCAGGACGAGAAGAACCAGAGCGAGATGGCGCACATGATCGGCGTGCCGGCCGAGAAGGTGCGGGCCCGCGTGGCGCAGCTGCACGAGGCCAACCCCATGCTCGGGCACCGCGGCTGCCGGCTGAGCGTGACGTACCCCGAGATCGTGGACATGCAGGTGACGGCCATCGTCGAGGCGGCGATCGAGTGCAAGAACAAGGGCATCGACGCGATCCCCGAGATCATGCACCCGCTCGTCGGCACGCAGAAGGAGCTGGCGATGCTCCGGGCCCAGACGCTCCGCGTGATCGACGAGGTCAAGGCCAAGCACAACTACAAGGGCAAGCTGGACATCACCGTCGGCACGATGATCGAGGTGCCCCGCGCGGCGGTGACGGCGGACCAGATCGCCCACGAGGCGGATTTCTTCAGCTTCGGCACCAACGACCTGACGCAGATGACCTTCGGGTACAGCCGCGACGACGTGAACACCTTCCTGCCGGACTATCTGGCGCAGGAGCTGTTGCCCAACGACCCGTTCCAGTCGCTGGACACCGAGGGCGTGGGGCAACTCGTTCAGATGGCCGTGGCCAAGGGCCGAGGAGTGAAGAAGGGCCTCAAGTGCGGCATCTGCGGCGAGCACGGCGGCGACCCGGCGTCGGTGTGGTTCTGCCACAAGGTCGGGCTGAATTACGTGAGCTGCTCGCCGTTCCGCGTGCCGATCGCCCGGCTGGCGGCGGCGCAGGCGGCGCTCAAGTAAGGCGTGTCGCGATAACCGAATGATTCAGGCCGGTCCCGCGACCGGCCTTTTTTCATTCTTGTCGCCCGGGGCGAGTCAGGAGAGCAGGAGCCGGAGGTAGGCGTGAGACCAGCGGTCGGCCAGGCTGAAGAGGACACTGCCAAAGATGAAGAAGGCGGCGGCGAAGGCGAGGATCCACAGGCCCTGGTGGGCGGGGTCCGAGGCGAGTCGCTGGTAGCCGCGGCTGAGGTTGGCCGCGACGTGCGAGCCGTCGAGCGGGGGGACGGGCAGGAGATTGAAGAGGCACAGGGCGAGGTTGGCCCAGCCGAAGATCAGCAGCAGATTCTGGGCGTTGAGCATCTTGAGGGTGTGGGCCCCGGGGCTGTGGCGGAGCCACAGGCCCAGGATGGTCAGGGCGACGAGCGAGAGCAGCAGGTTGGTCGCGGGGCCGGCCAGGGCGACGAGGGCCTCGGCGTACTTGCCGCGCAGGCGGGTGGGATCGACGGGCATCTGGCCCCAGGCGATGCCGAAGAGGAAGAGGCAGACCAGGGACCAGGGGCCCATGTGGACGAGGGGGTTAATGGTCATGTGGCCGCGGTAGATGGGGGTGTCGTCTCCAAGGCGGATGGCGGCCAGGCCGTGGGAGAGCTCGTGGAGGATGATGCTCAGGACGACGGTGAGGATCCATCCGAAATAGAAGAGCTGGCCGTCGGGGTTGAGGGCTTGTTCGATGAACACGGGGGGGCTCCGTCGAGCTGGGCGAGGGGGATGGCCGATAACGTTTGTGGCCGGCGGGTTTTCCACCGACCACGCGGGGCGGGAAGCCTTTACAATATCCGACGGCCCGTGGGTTCGCTGCGACGTCCCGTATGCGGACGACGCCCGGCGGGCTTGGAGACCTTCGATGTCCATGCGACAGATCGCTCGCGGGCTGACTCTGCTGTTGATCGTGTCGGTGATGCTGGTCGGGTGCAAGAAGGCCACCCCGGTGGCGCCGCCCCCGCCGGACTACGCGCGGGAACTGCCCCCGGGGGCGTTCGCGCTGCGGAAGATCACCAACCCGGCCGACCTGCCGGACCTGCAGGCGGCCTTCCGGGCGCGGGACAAGACGCTGGCGATGGCGCTGGACCGGTCGATCGCGTGGTTCAACATCCCGTCGACCAAGCAGTTCTATCCGTCGAACGGGATCTCGCATGAGCACGCCAAGCAGAGCCTGATCGCGTTCAGGGAAGTTCTGCTGTCGACGCAGGGCGCGGCCGAGTTCCAGCGGGCGGTGTATGCGCAGTTCGACTGCTACACCAGCGTGGGGTGGAACGACAACGGGGTGGTGTTCTTTACCGGGTATTACTCGCCGATCTTCCAGGCGTCGCGGACGCGGCAGGGGGAGTTCCAGCACCCGCTGTACCGTCGGCCGGCGGACCTGGTGTCGGACCCGATCACGGGCGAGGTCAAGGGGCGGCGATCGGGGAGCGGCTACGCGCCGTATCCGACGCGGGCGCAGATCGAGCAGATGGGGCCGGCGGCGGTGGGATTGGCGGGGCATGAGCTGGTGTGGCTGGGGACCAAGCTCGACGCGTACATCGTGCAGGTCAACGGGTCGGCGCGGCTGAACATGACCGACGGGTCGGTGATGCACATCGGTTACGCGGGGAACAACGGGTACGAGTACACGAGCATCGGGAAGCTGCTGGTGGCCGACGGGAAGATCGACAAGAACCGGCTGAGCCTGCCGGTGCTGCGGGCGTACTTCCAGCAGCACCCGGGCGAGCTGGACCGGTACATCCTGCGGAACGACCGGTTCGTGTTCTTCCAGGAATACCCGCCGGCGTCGTGGCCGGCCGGGTCGCTGGGGTTCCCGGTGACGCCGTGGCGGTCGCTGGCGACGGACAAGACGATCTACCCGCGCGGGAACGTGACGCTGGTGGACACGGACACGCCGTCACCTTCCGGGGGCGGGGGGATGAAGATGTTCAGCCAGTTCATGCTGGACCAGGACACGGGCGGGGCGATCCGGGCGGCGGGTCGGGGGGACATCTACATGGGTGTCGGGCCGTCGGCGGAGCAACTGGCGGGTCGGCAGGCGGCGGAGGGTCGGTTGTACTACTTCTTCCTCAAGACGCCGCCTGCGGGGCAGTGAGTGACTGGGTTCCTGGGGGTGTGAGGGACAGCGGTCGAGCATGGAACGATTGATCGTCACGCTTGATGGGCCGGCGGGATCGGGCAAGAGCACGGTGGCGCGCCTGCTGGCCAGGCGATTGGGCGTGGAGTTTCTCGATACCGGGGCGATGTACCGGGGGATCACGGCCTGGTGCCTGGATCACGGCATCGACACGGCTGGTCAGCCGCAGCGCGTGGCGGAGGAGGCGGGGAAGGTCAGCCTGCGCTTTGACTGGACGACGGACCCGCCGCATCTGTGGGTGCAGGACCGGGACATGACCGGGCGGCTGCGTGCGGCGGACACGACGGCGGCGGTCAGCGACATCGCGGGCAACTCGGGCGTGCGAAAGGTGATGGTCGAGCTTCAGCGGAAGATCGGCCGGGAGCATCCCCGCCTGGTGACCGAGGGGCGGGACCAGGGGTCAGTCGTGTTTCCCGACGCTCAAGTGAAGTTCTACCTCGACGCCTCACCCGAGGTGCGGGCGAAGCGGCGGACCATGGAGCTGCGAGCGGTCGGTCAGGAGGCGGACGAGCAAGCGATCCTCGATGCGATCATCAAGCGGGATGAGCGGGACCGGAACCGCGCGGACGGGCCGCTGGTCTGCCCGCCCGGGGCGGTGTGGGTGGACACGTCGGGGCTGACGTTGGAGGAGGTGGTCGATCGGTTGGTGGGGGAGGTGGGGAAGGTCGTGGGCGAGAACAACGGGGACGCGGCGCTGCCGCCGGCGGGCCCCGTCTCGGGGCAGGGGAGGATCAGGCGGTTTCTTACCAGGGCGCTGAGCCTGGAGCACTCCGAGACGCCGGTGCGGCTGCTGTGGTGGCACGTGTTCTATTCGCTTTTCTGGTTCGTCTTCTGCCCGCTGTACCTGCTTCGGGTGCGCGGGGCGCAGCACGTGCCGGTCTGCGGCCGTCCGGTGCTGCTGGTGAGCAATCATCAATCGTTTCTTGACCCGATCGTCATCGGCACGGCGACACGGGGCCGGCCGTTCATCTCGCTGGCCAAGGCGTCACTGTTCCGCAATCGGTTCTTCGGGGGGTTTATCCGTTCGACCAACGCGATCCCGGTGGAGCGCGGGGCGGCGGACCTGGCGGCGATGCGCCGGTGCGTGGACCTGCTGCGTCAGGGGCGGATGCTGCTGGTGTTCCCGGAGGGGACGCGGACGCCGGACGGGACGACCAAGCCGTTCGCGCCCGGGACACTGATGCTGATCCGTCGCGCCCGGCCGCAGGTGGTGCCGGTGGCGGTCGAGGGGGCGTACGACGCCTGGCCGCGGAAGCACAGGCTGCCCCGGCTGGGCGGGCGGATCGCGGTGATGGTGGGTCGGCCGATCGATTCAGATGAGCTGCTGGCGGATGGGCCCGAGGCGGCGCTGAAGCGGCTGCGCGATGAGGTCGAGGGGATGAGGCTCGAGGCTCGGAGGCTGTTCGAGCGGTAGGGGACGGGGCTGGTCTCGCGCGGGCGATGCGTGCGGGAGGCGGGGATCAGGCGTGGGCGGTGGTTTCGGGGACGGGGGCATGCGGGGGATCGACCAGGCGGACGATCATCTCGGCTTCACCGATGGTCTGGCAGATCATGACGTGGCCCGGGTCCTCGTGGATGCCGGCTTTTTCCATGGCTTTGAGGGGCTGGCGCTGCACGCCGGTCAGGACAAGCATGGCCCCAAGGGACCTGACGCGTCGGATGACGGACTGCAGGGCGACCAGGCCGGTCATGTCCACGACGGGGACGTCGCCCATGTAGAGGATGATGGCCCGGGGGTAGGGCCGGCCGGAGAACTCGGCGATGGCGCCCATGGCCTTCTCGGCGGCGCCGAAGAAGA
>JADZET010000231.1 GCA_020850375.1 Phycisphaeraceae bacterium
AGCGTCCCCACGGCTCGCTGGGCAACCTGGCCCCCCGCGAGTTCGTTCGCTCAGGCCAGGCTAGCCTGGCCTGAGCGATGCAGCCCCATTCTCACTATGGTTGGATCAACAATTGGGGCAGGACCAGGCCCGGTTGAAACTCTCATAACAGATGGAGCAGGTTTTGGGGAGCAGGCCAGCCCGGTACACATCCACCAGCGGCGCCGCACCCGACGCCCGTTCCCCCGCATCGCCCAGCACCGCCTCATACGTCGGGCTGCCCTCCCCGTCATTGAAATCACCCGTGAGCACCAGCGCCTCACCCACATCGATCGTCCTGGCATGCTCGCCGATCATCCGTGCCGACTCGTGACGCGAACGCACGCCGTCGTATTCCAGGTGCGTGTTGAGATATCGCAGCATCCTGCCGTTCCGACGATCACGCAGCCGCACCCACGACACGATCCGCGGCAGCAGCGCGTCCCACCCCTTGCTCCCAACCACGTCCGGCGTCGGGCTCAGCCAGAAATGCCCCTCATTCAATTTCTCGAATCGCTCCGTCCGAAAGAAGATCGCCGCGAACTCCCCGCACCCCTCGTGATCATCCCGCCCGTCATCGCGCCCGACGCCGACGAAGCTGTATCCGTCCCCGCCAAGTTGCTCCCTCAAATAGCTGACCTGCGGCCAGCGCGCCTCCTGCAACCCGATCAGGTCCGCCCCATGTCGCCGAAGCGATCGCACGACCAGCCCGCGCCGATGGTCCCAGTGATCGTCTCCGTCCGGCGCGCGGCAGTTCCGTATGTTGAACGTCACCACGCGCAGCATGTCCTTCGCCGTCCCCTTGCTCATCCCCGAACTGTAGAGTTTCCACCGATCCGCGCCAACAATTACCCATCCACCCCGCTGCGACCCCCTCGCCCGCGCGTTACGTTATGGCCCACCTCCAAGGCCTCCCAGGAACTCCACCCATGCCCGACCGCCCCAACATCGTCCTGATCTGCGCCGACCAATGGCGAGGCGACTGCCTCTCGATCGCCGGCCACCCCGTCGTCCGCACGCCCAACCTCGACGACCTGGCCCTGCGTGGCACGCGCTTCACCCGCGCCTACTCCGCCACCCCCGCCTGCATCGCCGCCCGCGCCTCGCTCCTGACCGGCCTGCGCCCGACCACCCACGGCCGCGTCGGCTACCAGGACGGCGTCCCCTGGAACTACCCCGTCACCCTCGCCGGCGAGTTCTCCCGCCACGGCTATCAGACCCAGGCCGTCGGCAAAATGCACGTCTTCCCCGAACGCCACCGCATGGGCTTCGACCACGTCACGCTCCACGACGGCTACCTCCACTTCGCCCGGCAGCGCACCCGCCACGACATCGAGCAGGCCGACGACTACCTCCCCTGGCTCCGCCTGCGCTCCCGCCACGACGTCGACTACCTCGACAACGGCCTCAACTGCAATTCCTACAACGTCCGCCCCTGGGACAAGGACGAATCCCTCCACCCCACCAACTTCATCGCCGGCGAGTCGATCGACTTCCTCCGCCGGCGCGACCCGACGTCCCCCTTCTTCCTCTTCATGTCCTTCCACCGACCCCACCCCCCGCTCGACCCGCCCGCCTGGGCCTTCGAGCAGTACCTCCACCGCGACATGCCCGATCCCTCCGCCGGCGACTGGGCCGACTATTTCGCCCGCGCCCACAGCCCCCACAAGCCCGACCTCGGCGCCGGCCGGCTCCCCCCCGACCTCCTCCAACGCGCCCGCGCCGGCTACTACGGCCACATGACCCACATCGACACGCAGATCCGCCGTTTCATCGAAGTCCTCATGGAGTATCGCCTGCTCCACAACACCTGGTTCTGCTTCGTCTCCGACCACGGCGACCTCCTCGGCGACCACCACCTCTGGCGCAAGTCCCTCCCCTACGAGGGCTCCGCCCGCGTCCCGCTGATCCTCGCCCCACCCCCGACGGTGAAACTTCCGCGGAACGCCGCCTGCCACGCCGTCGCCGAGCTGCGCGACGTCATGCCCACCCTCCTCGACTGCGCCGGCCTGCCCATCCCCGACGCCGTCGAGGGCCGCAGCCTCCTCCCCCACGTCCGCGGTGAGCAGGGCGTCCCCTGGCGCTCCCACCTCCACGGCGAGCACACCTACCACCTCTGCCCCGAGCACGCCGGCTCCGCCCATTACCTCACCGACGGCCGCGAGAAATACATCTGGTTCAGCAACGACGGCCACGAGCAACTCTTCGACCTCGACGCCGACCCCCACGAGACCCACGACCTCGCCCGCGACCCCGCCCAGCAGCACCGCGTCGAGCGCTGGCGCCGCCAACTGACGGACGAACTCAAGGGCCGAGAGGAGGGATTCGTCGATGAGATGGGACGGTTGCTCCCGGGCCGGGCCGTGCATCCCTGCTTGAGCTTCCTGCGGCAGTAGACGGATGGCATTGGCTGCAAGCCGGCGCGGTTGGTTCCTCAGCCACCACAGGTGTGGCAGGGCGGATGACTCGCGATCGGTGTGAACAACACCCGAGCAGAAACAATATTTATAGACTCACATGGCCGAATATTGGTCTTGCGAGACTATTTTCATATTCTTGAACGCCATCGCGGCGCCGACTGATATCAAGATGATTCGATATGAAATTCTGAGAAATGTACGAACTATTGCCTATTCCCTCGGAAGTCTTGCGATGTTTCGCCATCGGACTCTGGAGTATTAATGTTAACATGGGCGCCTGACTCAACACGCATCTCTATGGTAGTTAGTGTTGTAGTAATGGTTATTTGCACTCGGAGGATTGCATCGCGATGGTAGTGATGTAGAATCAGCCTGAATTATCAGGGGTATGTGTTGGGGGGATCTGTGCACAGCGGTTCGATGTCAGGGGGTCTCGACGTGGACAATCTAACGTACGATCGTAGCCAAGCCGTCGTTGTCGCTCCGTCGGGAGTTGGCACGTCGGTGCTGCCATCCTGGACGCCGCCCGTCGTTCAGACGCGCTCAGCCGAGCGTGCACCCTCGGTGCCGCTGATCATCGGCTCGAGCATGTACCTGCGGGTGGTGGCCGCGGCCGCGCTGGTGTGGTTTCATAATCCCACCGCTCCCTTCCGCTATTCCGTGGGCGGCCCGGCCCTGATCGTCTTTCTCTGCCTGACCTTCATGCAGTCCGGCCAGCGCCAGGCCTTCTGGCCTGCCCTGCAGCGGCGAGCCGAGCGCATCCTCCTTCCCTGGCTGGCCTGGTGGCTTATCTATGCCGCCGCCCAGTTCTGGATGGCCCGCGGCATCCCCGCCGAGTTGGCGAACTTCAAGCCCTGGACCATCCTCGCCTGGCCCAGGGAGCACCTCTGGTACCTCCCGTTCGTCTTCGTCAACATCACCCTCGTCCAAGCCGTCCGCATCGGCTTGGCCCCGCTAGACAACAAGAAGATCAAGCTCGCTCTGGCGTTCCTCGGCGGCCTAGCTCTGCTGGTGCTAGTCTCTCGCATCGGCGAGATGCCCTGGATCGTTGGCCTGTGGTGCCTCTGCCTGCCCGCCGTCGGCCTGGGCGTGGCTTATGGCTTCGCCCTGCGTCTGGACCGCCGCCGTCGTCTGATTGCCTTCACCTCCATCGCCGCCACCATCTGCCTCGCCGCCATCCCCGCCTACATCATGGGCCACCACATCGTGACCACCTCCTACGCGATCGGCTCATTGCTGATGCTCATCTGCATGATCCCGATCCCCCGCCAGCGGTGGATCACCTGGCTCGCCTGCCTGACCCTCGGCGTCTACCTTGTCCATCCGCTGGTCATGCTCATGCTGTGGAAGCTGATGGGCGCCAGCCAGTCCTACTGGGTCATCGCCCCGCTGACGCAGCGATCGCCGACGTAATGCGCCGCCTGCCCTACGCCCGCGCCATCGTCTGACGCCGGCCCCATCCACCCCCCCTTGCCCCCACCCCGGCCCAGCGATAGCTTGGCCACGTCGCTCTCGCACGCGCCCAATCCCATCGCCAGGAGCCCCCATGCACCCAGCCACCCCCCTGGTCCTCCTGCTCCTCTTGGCCTGCCTGACCCTGACCGCCTGCGCCACGGCCCCCACCTTCGAGC